>DATELS010000656.1:0-4502 GCA_035276365.1 Thermoanaerobaculia bacterium | reverse complement strand
GGCCGCAACTACTTCGTCGCCATCGGCAGCAAGGGACACGAGGCCGTCGCGCGCGCGAGTCTCTTCTTCGACCGCGAATGGCGCGCGACGCTGCTCGCGCAGGACGTGACGTCGGAGCGCAAGCCGGAGGCGATGCGTCTCGAGCTCGCGAGCGGCGCGCACTCGCTGCTGCAGGCGATGCAGCGCGTCGACTTCCGCAGCTACATGGTCGACGACATCCTCGTCAAAGTCGATCGCGCCAGCATGCTCGCCTCGCTCGAAACGCGCGCGCCGTTTCTCGATCCCGCCGTGATCGAGTTCGCATTCGGCCGCGTGCCCGATAAACTGAAAGTCTCGCTGCGCGAGCGCAAGATCCTGCTGCGACGCCTGGCGCAGCGACTGCTCCCGCCGCAGCTCGACCTCAAGCGCAAACAGGGCTTCTCGATTCCGCTGGCGAAGTGGTACGCCGGCGAGTGGGGTCCGATGATGCGCTCCGTCCTCGCCGAAGCCGATCCGCGCCTCTTCCGCCGCGAGGCGGTGCACGCGCTGTTCGACGGCGGCAATCACCTGCAGCGCCTCTACGCGCTCACCGTCTTTGAAATGTGGAGACGCGAGTACCGCGTCACGTTATGAACCTCGACTTACTCGACCTGTTGTGTTGCCCCGACTGCCGCGCGCCGCTCTCGCTCGACAACGACGCGCTGCGCTGCACGCAGTGCACGTCCGTCTATCCGATCGTCGACGGCATTCCGCGCTTCGTCCCCGCCGAGAATTACGCGGCGAGCTTCGGCTTCCAGTGGAATCGCTTCCCACGTACGCAGCTCGACAGCTCGAGCGGCGTGCCGGTGAGCCGCGATCGCTTCTTCTCCTCGACCGTATGGACCGCCGATGAGCTGCGCGGCAAGCGCGTGCTCGACGCGGGCAGCGGCTCCGGACGATTCGCGGAGATCGCGCTCTCCGCGGGCGCGCGCCTCGTGGCCATCGACTACTCCGCGGCCGTCGACGCTGCCCGCGCCAATCTCGGCGCCAGCAAAGACCTCGACGTCGTGCAGGCGGACATGTTCCGCCTCCCGTTCCGCGAAGGCACCTTCGACTACGTCTACTCGCTCGGCGTCCTGCAGCACACGCCCGATCCCGAGCGCGCGTTCCGCTCGCTCCTGCCCATGCTGCGCAGCGGCGGCAAGATCGTCATCGACGTCTATCCGAAGACGTGGATGAATCTCTTCTGGCCGAAGTACTGGTTCCGCCCGATCACGCGCCGCATGCGCGGCGAGCGCCTCTTCCGCATCGTCGAGCGGCTCGTCCCCGTGCTCCTCCCGATCAGCCGCATCCTCGGACGCATCCCGCTTCTCGGACGCAAACTGCGCTGGCTCGTGCCCGTCGCGAACTACGAAGGCATTCATCCGCTCAGCGACGCGCAGATTCGCGAGTGGGCGGTGCTCGACACGTTCGACATGTTCTCGCCCGCGCACGATCATCCGCAGTCCGCGGCGACGCTGCGCCGCTGGCTCGATGAAGCCGGACTCGCGAGCGGCGAAGTCGTGAAGAGCGGACACCTCGTCGCGCGCGCGCGCAAAAACTGAATGGACTACACCCGTCAACCTTTCTTCTTCAAGCTCCGCAAAGCCGCGCGCTACGTGCGCCTGTACGGCGTGCGGCGCACGCTCATCAAAGTCAAAGGGCAGTACCACTCGAACCGCACGTTCGCCACGCTCCCCGCCGAACGCACGGAGCGCACCGGCCGTCACGTCGGCATCCTCGGCTGCGGCAACTTCGCGTACTCGCACATCGCGTACTACCTGCGCAAAAACTACGGCGCGGTCATTCGCGGCGTGATGGATCCGTCGATCGACAAGGCCGCGTCGCTCTTCGAAGAGTTCGACGCCGACTACTACACCGCCGACGCGCAGCGCATCATTGACGACCCATCGATCGATCTCGTCTTCATCGCGTCCAATCACGCGTCGCACGCGGAGTACGCGATCGCGGCGCTGGCAAACGGCAAGAGCGTGCACATCGAGAAGCCGCACGTCGTCACGTACGATCAGCTCGAACGCCTCTGCGCCGCGATGCAGACGTCGACCGGCCGCGTGACCCTCGGCTTCAACCGTCCGAACAGCAGGATCGGCGTCACGATCCGCGAGCGCCTCTGGTCGCAGAGCGGCGCGTCGATGTTCAACTGGTTCATCGCCGGACACGAGATCGCGCCCGACCACTGGTACTTCCGCGCCGAAGAAGGCGGCCGCGTCCTCGGCAACCTCTGTCACTGGACCGACTTCGTCCTGCAGCTCGTGCCGGAAGAGGTGCGTTACCCGATCACCATCCATCCCACGCGCGCCGAAAAATCCGACTGCGACATCGCCGTCACGTACGTCTTCGGCGACGGCTCCATCGCCGCGATCACGTTCTCCGCGAAGGGACACACGTTCGAAGGCGTGCGCGAGCGCTTCGCCGCGCATCGCGGCAACGTCCTCATCTCCATGGACGACTTCAAGGAGCTGACGATCGAAGAGGTCGACCGCAAGCACCGCACGAAGCAGCTCTTCCGCGATCACGGACACGAGCGCGCCATCCGCGCGAGCTACGAGCTCGTGCGCGGCGGCAACCGCGGCGTCACGCGCGAGTACGTGTGGCAGACCGGCGATCTCTTCCTGCGCACGAAGGACGCGTTGGAGCAAAATCGCGTCATGACGATCGAGAGCGGCACGCCGCGATGAAACAACTCCTCCAGAACATCCGCACCGGCGAGAGCGTCGTCGAAGACGTGCCCGCGCCGGGTGTGTCCGCGGGACGCGTGCTCATTCGCGTGGCGAGCTCGCTCGTCTCCGCGGGCACGGAGCGGATGATCGTCGAGTTTGCGGAGAAGAACCTGCTCGAGAAGGCGCGCTCGCGTCCTGACCTCGTGCGGCAGACGCTCGACAAAGTCGCGCGCGACGGCGTGCTCGCGACGCTTGAGACCGTGCAGAACCGGCTCGATCAGCCGATGACGCTCGGCTACTCCGTCGCCGGCGAAGTGATCGGAGTGGGCGAGGGCGTCGACGGATTCGCGATCGGCGATCGCGTCGCCGCGGCCGGTGCGAATCAGGCCGTGCACGCGGAGATCGTGTCGGTCCCGAAGAACCTCGTCGCGAAGATGCCGGCGAACGTCGACTTCGACACCGCGGCGTTCACGACCGTCGGCGCGATCGCGCTGCAGGGCGTCCGTCTCGCCGACCCTCACCTCGGCGACGTTGTCGCCGTCATCGGCCTCGGCCTCCTCGGCCAGATCACGATGCAGATCCTCCGCGCGAACGGCTGCCGCGTCGTCGGCATCGATCCGCAGGCCGCGCGCGCCGAGCTCGCGAAAGACAGCGTGTCCAGTGAGTCCGACTTCCGCGCCGCATGCGCGCGCGCGACGAACGGACGCGGCGTCGACGCGGTGCTCATCACCGCCGACACGAGCTCCGACGGACCGGTCACGCTCGCGGGCGAAGTCGCGCGCGACAAAGGCGTCGTCGTCAGCGTCGGCGCGGTGGGGATGAACATCCCGCGCAAGCCGTACTTTGAGAAAGAGCTCGACTTCCGCGTCTCGCGCTCGTACGGGCCGGGCCGCTACGACGACGCGTACGAGCAGCGCGGCATCGACTATCCGTACGGCTTCGTGCGCTGGACGGAGAACCGCAACATGCAGGCGTTCCTCTGGCTCGCCGGCGAAGGCAAGCTCGATCTCAACGCACTGATCACCCACAAGATCGACATCGAACAAGGCACGCGCGCCTACGAACTGATCACCGGCAAAACCGGCGAACCGTTCATGGGCGTGCTGCTGCAATACCCGCGCAACGAAGAATCGAGCGCAAGAAAACTAGAAACAACCGCCAACCGCCAACCGCCAACCGCCAACACACCAGCGATCGGCCTCCTCGGCGCCGGCAAATTCGCAACGTCCGTGTTGCTCCCCGCGCTCCGCGAGTCCGGCGTCGACCTCGCCGGCGTCGCCGCCGCGAGCGGCACCTCCGCGCGTCACGCGCAGACGCGCTTCGGCTTTCGCTACTCGACGACCGACGAAGACGAGATCCTGCGCGATCCCAACGTCAACGCCGTCGTCATCGCCACGCGTCACGACCTGCACGCCGCGCAGACCATCCGCGCGCTGCGCGCGGGCAAGCACGTCTTCGTCGAGAAGCCGTTGTGCTTGAGCGAAGAAGAGCTCGACGCCATCGCCGCGGCGCATGCCGAACATCCGCAGATCGTCATGGCAGGATTCAACCGGCGCTTCGCGCCGATGTCGGTCGCGCTGCGCGAGTTCATCCGCGCGAGTAACGAGCCGATGCTCATCCACTATCGCGTCAACGGCGGTTTCATCCCCGCGAGCGAGTGGGTGCAGCGCGAGCAGGGTGGCGGGCGCCTCATCGGCGAAGGTGTGCACTTCATCGACTGGGCGATCTGGCTCACCGGAGACGTGCCCGAGGTCGTGCAGCATGTCGCGGCGGACAACGCGGGACGCTACTCGAACGACAACTTCTCGCTCGTGATGCGCTTCC
>DATELS010000655.1:0-5736 GCA_035276365.1 Thermoanaerobaculia bacterium | reverse complement strand
CCCCTCGGCACCCCCAACGGCGGCGCGAAGCCCGAGCCGCAGCGGCAGGCCGCGCCGCCCGTGCAGAAACCGGCGCAGATCACCGCGCCGCAGACCGTGCCCGACACAATTCAGAGTGTGACGGGTCCGTCGAGCACCGCGTCCGAGAACACCGGCCCTGCGACCGGCACCGACCCCGGTCCGGTCGGCCAGATCTGGGGCGAGAAAGGGTCGATCGGCGACATCGACGCGCCTCCCGCGACGAGCATTCCGCCCGCGGTCGAGGAGAAGGTCTATCAGCCGTACGAGGTCTCCGCGCCCGTGCTGCTGCACAAAGTCGATCCGCTCTATCCGCGCGCGTTCCAACGTGTCGGCATCTCGGCGACCGTGGTCGTGCGCTGCATCATCGACAAGAACGGACACGTGCGCGACCCGCAGGTCATCGTCTCGGGCAAGAAGCCGTTCGACGATGAAGTGATCAACGCCGTGCAGCAATGGCGCTACACGCCAGCGTCGCTACGGGGACAAGCGGTCGACTCGTATCTCGACGTGAACGTGCACTTCGAAGTGCGGCGCTAGATAGAATCGCGGGACGTGTTCGTCCCGAAGTCCGTCGTCTGTTTTCGTGAGGGTTACACGCGCGAGTCGGTCACGCGCGACTTGATCGCCGGCGTCGTCGTCGGCATCGTCGCGCTGCCGCTCGCGCTGGCCTTTGCCATCGCGTCCGGGGTGCCGCCGGAGCGCGGGTTGTACACGGCGATCGTCGCCGGCTTCCTCATCTCCGCGCTCGGTGGCAGCCGCGTGCAGATCGGCGGTCCCACCGGCGCGTTCGTCGTCATCGTCTACGGCATCGTCACGAAGTACGGCTACGACGGCCTCGTCGTCTGCACCATCTTCGCGGGCCTCATGCTCATCGCCCTCGGCCTCGCGCGACTCGGTGGGCTCATCAAGTTCATTCCGTATCCCGTCATCACCGGCTTCACGTCCGGCATCGCCGTCATCATCTTCTCGAGCCAGATCAAGGACCTTCTCGGTCTGCAGATGGGCGCCGTGCCCGCGGACTTTGTGGAGAAGTGGATGGCGTACGGCGAGCACTTTCATTCCGTGAACTGGGCGACGATCGCGATCGCGCTCGGCACGCTGCTCATCCTCGTCGTGTGGCCGCATGTCTCGCGCGTCGTGCCCGCGCCGTTCGTCGCGATGATCGCCGCGACGATCGTCGTGCAAGCGTTTCATCTGCCCGTCGACACCATCGGCTCGCGCTTCGGAGGCGTGCCGTCGACGTTGCCCGCGCCGCACCTGCCGTCGATTCCGTGGAATCACTTCCGCGAGCTCGTTTCTCCATCCATCACCGTCGCATTGCTCGCCGCGATCGAGTCGCTGCTCTCCGCCGTGGTCGCGGACGGCATGATCGGCACGCGGCACAAGTCGAACATGGAGCTCGTTGCGCAGGGCGTGGCGAACATCGCGTCGCCGATCTTCGGCGGCATTCCCGCGACCGGCGCCATCGCGCGCACCGCGACGAACATCCGCACCGGCGGACGCACGCCGCTCGCCGGGATGACGCACGCGATCACGCTGCTGCTCATCCTCTTCTTCGCCGGACAGTGGGCGGCGAAGGTGCCGCTTGCGGCGCTCGCCGCGATCCTCGTCGTCGTCTCGTATCACATGAGCGAGTGGCGCTCGTTCGCCGGGCTGCTGCGCGCGCCGAAGAGCGACATCTTCGTGCTCATCCTCACGTTCGCGCTGACCGTGTTCGTCGACCTCACCGTCGCGGTGCAAGTCGGCGTCGTCACCGCGGCGCTCTTGTTCATGAAGAGGATGTCCGAGGTGACGAGCATCGAGGGAGTGACGACGGAGATTCGCGACGCCGACGCAACCGACGATCCCGACGAGATCACGCAGGTGCGCAAGCGGAAGCGCATCGTCGGCGGACACGAGATCCCGCGCGGCGTCGAAGTGTTCTCCGTGAACGGCCCGTTCTTCTTCGGCGCGGCCGACAAGTTGAAGGACGTGATCTCCGAGATCGCGAAGCGGCCGAATGTCTTCATCTTGCGCATGCAGCACGTGCCCGCGATCGACGCGACCGGCATTCACGCGCTGGAGCAGCTCGCGAAGAAATGCCGCGCGGAAGGAACGCTGCTCGTACTGTCCGAGGTGCGGGAGCAGCCGCTCGCGGCACTGACGAAGGCGCAGAAGCTCGACCTCTTCGGCACGATCACTGCGACGTTCGAAGAAGCCCTCGCTACACCTCGGGAACCACTTCCGTAGCGTCGACCGTCTTCTTCGCCAGCGACGTCACGTACACCACGCCGACCACGCCGCCGATCGCGAGCATCGCGCCGAGGGCGGCCATCGGCGTGATGTCCTCGGCGAGGAACGTCGCGCCGAGCGCCATCGACACGATCACCGCGAGCTGCGAGATCACGCCGACCGTCATCGCATCCACCCAGCGCAGGCTGAACGTGAGCAGAAGCTGCGCGCCAATTGCGAAGAGCGACGTCGCCGCGAGCGACATCCACTCATCGCCGCGCGGCATCTTCCACGTCATGATCGCGAGCGGCGCGGTGACGAGTGTGCCGAGGAGGCAGAAGCTCGTGTAGACCGCCCACGAGTTCTCGCCGCGCCGCGCGGCGCGCATCGCCGTCACCGCGACGCCCGACGAAAGCGCGGAGCCGAGTCCGACGAGCTCCCACACGCCGAAGCCGAGGATGTCGCCCGGATGCGCGTGCGCATGCACGACGAGGAACACGCCCGCGAGCGCGATCGGCATCGGGATCAGCACCTTCGGACTGATGCGCTCCTGCAGGAACAGCATCGAGAACAGTCCGCTGAAGACGGGCGACGTGTAGTTCAGCAGCGTCGCGACGCCGACGCTGATCTTCTCGATGGCGATGAAGTAGCAGAGCACCGCGAGACCGCCGAAGAAGCCGCGGTAGAAGAGGAGATCGAGTCGCTGGAACGTGAACGCGCTGCGGCGGAAGCGGGGGATGAGCAGCGGCGAGAGTCCGACCGCGAAGCGAATGAGCGCGACCTGCGGTCCCGACAACCGCGCGGACGCGAGCTTCGCCGCGAATGCCATCGCGCCGAAGAGCATCGCGGAGCCGACCATGAGCAGGAGTGCGCGGCGCGTCTCGTTTGGTATCGTCAAGAGCCGGAGATTATGAATGAGTGACGTCTTCTACCGTGATGCCGTCCCCGCGGACGCGCCGTCGATCATCGAGTTCCAGATCGCGATGGCGCGCGAGACCGAGGAGCTCGAGCTCGATCGCGACGTCCTGACGCGCGGCGTCCACGCCCTCTTCGCCGACTCCTCCCTCGGCCGCTACTTCGTCGCGGAGAGCGACGGCAACGTCGTCGGCTCGCTGATGATCACGTACGAGTGGAGCGACTGGCGCAGCGGCATGGTGTGGTGGATCCAGAGCGTGTTCGTGCCTTCTGCGCATCGCCGCCGCGGCATTTACGCGGGCTTGTACGCGCACGTGCGCGCGATGGTCGACGCCGATCCTGCGATTCGCGGCATCCGCCTGTACGTCGACCGCCGCAACGTCACCGCGCAGGAGGTTTACACCCGCCTCGGCATGGACGGCGGACACTACCAGGTGTTCGAGTGGATGAAGTGATGGGCGATGGTAGACTCGCGCGCGCGATGTATCTCGATCCCGGAACAGGCAGTCTGATCGTGCAGAGCCTCGTCGCGGCCATCGCCGCGGTGGGCTTCGGCATGCGCCTGTACTGGCGGCGCATGACAGCGTGGTTCAAACGAAAGGGGTCGCGCGACTAGGTGACGAAGGAGAGACTCGCTTCGTTCCTGGTGCCGGTTCTCATCGCCGCCGTCCTGCTGTACCAGGTTCTCACCGATCTGCACATCGCCGTCTTCACCGGCGCCACGCTTCTCATCATCGCCGTCGTCCTCGGCATCGCCGCGGTTGCGGGAGCACTGGCCGCATTCGGTCCGCCGATCGTGCGCGTGATCGTGCTCGCCGCGTTCACGCTGCTGTTCATCGACGTCACGTTTCACCTGTCGGGTTTCTTCGACGGCCTCGCGCCCGCGGTGCGCACGCGCGTCAATCGCGACGATCAGCGCATCGCGGACGTGCAAAAGATCAAGGCTGCGCTCGATCAATATGCCGCGCGCTATGGCGCGTTGCCGATGCCCGCCGACTATGGAGAAGGCACGGGACCGGTCGGATATTGGGAAAGCTGGTGGGATTTGTCGTCCGAGGATGTGAATGGGGATGGGAAACCGTTCCTCGACTTCCTCGTCGACGGCGGGATTCTGCCCGTCGTGCCGATCGATCCCGTCAATCGCAGCGCGACGAAAGGCGATCCGCGCGGCGGCACGCATTACGTTTATTACGTCGTGCCTCCGGGTTATGACTATGCGGGCGGTGTCTGCGATCCGAAGCCGAATCGCTGGCATTACATGGTCGCGATCGCGGGGATGGAAGAGAAGCGTCCGTCATCCACGCCTGCCGAGTCGCTGTGCACGTGTCTGTGGAAAGACGCGCCGGATTTCTTCAGAAAAGACTTCGACTACGTCGTCTGCGGCACGTTCGACGCGACGAAGGAAGCGCACGACCGCATGATCAAGTCGCTGGCGCAGCAGCAGGCCGCGGCACGTGCGGCACGGGCGGAGGCGGCGGTGCGCGCGGCGGAGGCGGCGCACGAGAGTGAACTGCTGCAATACGCGCCGCAGGATCAGCGCCGCGTCGCGGACCTCATGAAGATTCGCGATGGATTACAGCGTTATCTCCGCGAAGTCGGTCCGCTGCCTGCGCCGCGCGACTATGGCGAATCCGACAAGCACAATACCGGCTTCTGGCCGGGGTATTGGGACTTCTCCTCGGTAGATAGCGATGCGGATGGGAAACCGTTCCTCGATTTTCTCGTCGACGCGGGGATCATGCCGTCGGTGCCTGTCGATCCGGAGAACATTGCGCCGGCGGACGGCAGTCCGATGGATGGGCGACAATACGTCTATTACGTCATTTCTCCCGACGACAAATACGAAGGCGGCTCGTGCGTCTCGGGCAGCAAAAAATGGGTCTACATGCTCGGCATTACCGACCTGCGGTCGGAAGAGCTGCGGCCGCCGAAGCGAATCGCGGGCTCTGGCTGTAGTTGCCTGTGGAAGAACACGCCGGGATTCTTCGACAAGACGTTTGATTATGTGATTTGCGGAACATTCGATGCCACGCCGCAGAGTCGTGCGCGCGCCGCCGAAATCCTCAAGCAGCGCGCCGCTGCTGCGGATGCGGCGCGACTGCGCGCACAGCTCGCGCAATTCGTCCCGCAGGACCGGCGCCGCGTCGCCGATATTCAGAAAATCCGGCTGGGACTGGAACAGTACATCGCCAAAGTCGGTCCGCTGCCCGCGCCTCGCGACTATGGTGAGGCGGAGAATTCGAAGCCGGGCTTCTGGTATCACTATTGGGACGTGAGCAGCGAGGACGGGGACAAGGACGGCAAGCCGTTCCTCGATTTCCTCGTCGACAGCGGGATCATGCCGTCCGTGCCCGTCGATCCGGAAAATGTCCGCAGTCCGGACGGCAGTCCGATCGGCGGGCGTCAGTACGTCTATTTCGTCGCCACGCCGGATGATGCGTCCGAGGGTGGGACGTGCGCGGCGGAGAGCAAGAAATCCGTGTACATGCTCGGCATTACGGACCTGCGCTCGGAGACCACGCGTCCGCCTACGAATTTCACCGGCTCCGGCTGCGAATGCCTTTGGAAGAATTCGCCGAATTACTTCCA
>DATELS010000654.1:0-22977 GCA_035276365.1 Thermoanaerobaculia bacterium | reverse complement strand
CTCGTGCGCATATGACGGCGAGATATGGTTCGCCGACGTCACCGAGAAAAACGCGCGCGCGAAAACGCGGCAGCGCGATCATTTGACCGAGGCGCCGATGCCGGGGGCGGTGCTGAAAATACTCGTGAAGGCGGGAGATGTTGTGAAGCGCGGTGCACCGCTTCTCATCCTCGAGGCCATGAAGATGGAGCACCCGATCGTCGCGCCGCGCGACGGCACCGTCGCGAGCGTGAATTGCAAGGAAGGCGAGTTGGTGCAGCCGGGAGTGGAGCTCGTCACGCTGACATGAAAATCCTCATCGACACCGTCAAGATCGTCGAAGTCGGACCGCGCGACGGTCTGCAGAACGAGAAGGTCACGATTCCCACCGCCGCGAAGATCGCGTACATCACCGCGCTCGGCGACGCGGGATTGCGCGTGATCGAAGCGGGCGCGTTCGTCAGTCCGAAGTGGGTGCCGCAGATGGCCGACACCGCGGAGGTGTACGCGGAGATCCCGAAGGATCCGGGCGTCGAGTATCCGGTGCTCGTGCCGAACATGAAGGGACTCGAGCGCGCGATCGACGCGGGCGTGAAGTCGATCGCGATCTTCACCGCGTCGTCCGAGACGTTCAACCAGCGCAACATCAACATGTCGATCGATCAGTCGTTCGACAACTACGCGCCGGTCGTGATGCGCGCGCTCCAGGAAGGGATGCGCGTGCGCGGCTACGTATCGACCGCGTTCGGCTGTCCGTACGAAGGCGACGTGGCCCCCGAGCGCGTCCTTGAAGTCTGCGCGCGTCTCCTCGACCTCGGCTGCTACGAAGTGTCGGTCGGCGACACGATCGGCGTCGGCACGCCGATGCAGGTGCAGGGCGTGATCGGCATGCTGCTGCAGGTCATCCCCACGTCGAAGCTGGCGATGCACTTTCACGACACTCGCGGCACGGCGCTCGCGAACACGCTCGCCGCGCTGGAGATGGGGATCGCGACATTCGATGCGTCCGCGGGAGGACTCGGCGGCTGTCCATATGCGCCCGGCGCCTCGGGCAATCTCGCGACGGAGGACCTCGTCTACATGCTCGACCGCATGGGCATCGACACGGGCGTGGACATGAATCGCCTCGTCGCCGCGTCGACGAGCATCGCGCCGTATCTCGATCATCCGCTGCCGGGACGCTATCTGCAGGCGTGCACGGCCAAGGCGAAGCCGGTGGCCGCGAGCAGCACGGCGGTACAATGAATCGTGTCGTCTGAGCAGCGCGGCCGGTGGCGTGACGGGTGGTTCGTCGTTCCGCACGACGTCATCTTTCGCGACATCGACGCCTTCGGCCACGTCAACAACGCGGTCTTCCTCACCTACTTCGAGATCGCGCGCACGCTGCTCTGGTTCGACGTCAACGGCGGCCGCGATCCGCACGACATCAGCTTCATCGTCGTGCGCGCGGAGTGCGACTTCCGCAAGCAGATCGGGATGGAGCCGATCGAGATCTGCATCCGCTTCGGTGAACTGCGCGCAACATCCTTCGACACGCTGTACGAGATCCGGAAGAACGGCGGTCGCGAAGTTGCTGCAACAGGCAAGGTCGTGGTCGTGCTCTTCGACTGGGCACGGCAATCGAAGATTCCGATCAGCGATGATCTGCGGAGGAGAGTAGCGGAATGCAACCCGGTCGCGTCCTGACGCATCCTGCCCTCGCCCGCCGGCGCTTCGAGGAGATCGCCGGACGTCCGGAGGAGCTGCTCGATCTCGTGGAAGGCTCGCTCGTGATCGCGCTCGAGGAAGATCCGTCGCTCGACGTCGACCGCCATCTCACCGAGGTGCGCACATGGAGCGAGGCGGTGCGCGCGCGACTCGAGGGATCGCGCGACGTCACGCGCATCGTCGACACGATCAATCGTCTGCTGTTCGACGAAGAAGGTTTCCACGGCGAGGACGACGACTACTACGACCCGCGCAGCGCGCTGCTCAGCGAAGCGTTGCAGCGCCACGCGGGACTTCCGATCGCGCTTTCGATTCTGTACATCGAGCTCTCGCGTCGCGTCGGCATCGAGGCGGCGGGCGTGGCGATGCCGGGACGCTTTCTCGTGAAGTTCAGCGGTCCGTTCGGCGTGATCGTGATCGATCCGTTCGACGGCGGCCGCGTCTTGACGACGATCGAGCTGCAGAAGATTCTCGACGGCATGTTCGGCGGCGGCGTGCGTCTGCGCGAGCATCACCTGAAGTCGTACACGCCGAAGCAGGTGCTGGCGCGCGAGCTCGCGCAACTGAAGGCGGCGTATCTCGCGCAGCACGATCTCGCGCGCGCCGCGGCGTCGATCGACCGGCTGCTGATCCTCGACGACCGCGATGCATGGGAGATTCGCGACCGCGCGGGACTGGCGATGCAGATGCACGCGTACCGTCAGGCGATCGATCTGTTCGAGCGCTATCTGTCGCTCATGCCCGCGGCGGACGACACGTCGCGCGTGCGCGAGCAGATCACCTATCTGCGCGCCTGGCTGGACCAGAACTAGCGCCGTGCTGCTAAGATCGACATTCAGTCAACTGAACGCGCGATTGGGAGCCCGCCGTTGATTACCGGGTTCAACACGGACATCAAGCACAACGAGAAGGTCTACCACGTCCAGACCGAGGACAAGGGTGTGGCCAACCCGTACATCGAGTCGCTGGTGTATGTCGGCGGCGAGATTCTGGCGTCCAAGAAAACCTCGTACGCGGAGCAACTGAAGAGCGGCGTCGACGACAAATGGATCGGCGGGCTGATGGAGCAGCAGCACCGCACGATGATCGCGGCGATCAAGCGCGGCCGCTTCGATCAACCCGCGGACACGACGAAGTCGACACCCATGCCGCCCACGACCGGGGCGCAGCGCTCCGCGCCGACGATCAACGCGGAGAATCCGTCCGGCGTCGTGTTCGAAGACGCCGCCGCGCCTTCTCCCGCCGCGACGATGAGCGAGGAGAAGACGCTCGATCAGGTGATCATCGATTACCTGGCGTCGGAGGCGGAGAGCGAGCACCTCGAGCTCGCGCTGCTGAACCAGATCGACTTCATCGCCGGCGCGCCGATCGAGATGCGCGTCGCCGCGCGCAAGAGCCTCTCGCAGAGCCCGATCCCCGCCGCCGCGATCGAGGTGAAAGTGATCTCGACGATCGAGCCGCCGCGCGTCATCTTCCGCGGCAAAACCGCCGCCGACGGCACCGCCGTCATCCGCTGCACCATCCCCGCCTTCCGCGACGGCACCGCCGCCGTCATCATTTCCGCCCAGAGCGCGATCGGGAACGATGAGGTGAAGCAGTTGGTGAAACGCCGGAAGTAGTTGGCCGCGAACCGCCGACAGCTTTCTGGCAGCCTTCTTTCATTGCCGTCTCAGCCGATGTTGCGTACCAGGTTCTTCCGCGCGCTTGCGCTGCTCGCCGGGATGGCGGCAGTCATCTATCTCGTCCTCTCCTTCTTCCTTCCGTCGTCGCGGCAGCTCATCTTCGGCGTCGACAAAAAGACGGGCTACGTGCGGCTCGTGCAGAACCACGTCACGTTTCTGCCGCCGCATCAGTTCTACCGGCTCGCGTTCGAGAAACGCGAGGGCGCGGCGCAGCGCGATGGGCTGATCCGCATCGTGTCCAAGGAGCAGGTGCCGGTGACGATCACGTACCGGCTGCGCTTCAGCATCCCTGGCAATCGCATCGAGGATCCGCGCGGACTCGTGCGCAATGGATGGAGCGCGTGGATCCGCACGCGGGTGGCCGAGGCGATCTCGGCGGTGACGCAGCAGGTGCCGATCGAAGAGCTGCTCTCGCCGACCTCGCAGTTCGCCGCGCGACGCCACGTGCTGCGCGAAGTCGTCGCCAACCATCTCGCGAAGAGCGGACTGAAAGTCACCGCATTCGAGATCGCGCGCATCGAGCCCGATCGCCGCGCGCTGCTCGAGAACAAGCGCCAGGAGCTGCGTCGCAACGCGCGCGGCGTCGCGGGACGCATCGCCATCTTCGCCATCGACGGCGCGGATTGGGAGCTGCTCTCCGAGCTCGCGAATGACGGGCGCATCCCGAACATCCAGGCGCTCGCGAAGGGCGGGACGACCGGCACGATGCAGACGATTCAGCCCACCGTCTCGCCGATGGTGTGGACGACCATGGCCACGGGACTTCCGCCCGATCGCCACGGCGTCATCGACTTCCGCGTGAACAATCGCCCCGTCGACGCGAACACGCGCCGCGCGCCCGCGCTGTGGGAGATCGCGGATGCGTTCGGCCGCAAGGCGATGGTTGTCGACTGGTGGACGGCGTGGCCCGCGCGACGCGAAGGCGCGGTCACATTCGACACGCCCGTGCTCACGCAGCCCGCGGCGATCTTCCCGCCGCAGCTCGCCGCGCGCGTCGACTCGCTCGACATCCCTTCCTCGACCGTGCAGTACGCGCAGGTGCGCCGCTTCCTCAACATCTCGCCCGAGGAATGGGACGACGCGGTGAACAGCCGCAATGGGATGGATCCGATCAACGTCTTCCGCGACGTCCTCGCGAAGACATGGACCGATCATCGCGTCGCCATCAGCCTCTATCAGCAGCAGGAGCCGCTGGTGATGATGATGTCGTACGAGGGCACGGACGCGGTGAACCATCTCTTCGCGCCGTATCACCCGCCGTATCGCGAAGGCATCAATCAGACCGCGTTCCGCAGGTACTGGCCCGCGGTCGCGAACTACTACTCGGAAGTCGACCGGCTGATCGGCGAGTGGATGCGCGTGCTCACCGACGACACGACGGTCATCCTCGTCTCCGCGCACGGCTTCCGCTGGGATCGCGAGCATCGTCCGCGCACGCCGCCGACCGGACGCAGCGCGCTGTCCGATCATCGCAATCCCGGTATCTTCATCGCGTACGGCAATCACGTCGCGAAGTCGGGCGGCTCGCACGTGATGTCGCTCTACGATCTCGTCCCCACGTCGCTCGCGCTCCTCGGGCTCCCGCAGTCGACGGAGATGCCGGGCAACCTCGCGCCGTGGGTGTTCCGCGACATCACGCCGGTGACGTCGGTGCGCGTCGTGAGCTACGACGAGTTCTTCGGCGGCCACACGATCGGCGGCGGCGCGTCGCTCGATCCGCAGCAGTACACGCAGCATCTGCAGGCGATCGGACATCTCACCGATCCGTCGCGCATGCAGCCGGTGTTCGACGACGAAGAAGGTGCGCCGCGGCAGGCGACGCCACTCGCGCCCGCGCAGTGGGGCGCGTACGCATACGCGAACAATCAGGGCATCGAGCTGCGCAAGCAAGGAAAACTGAAAGAGGCGACCGACGCGTTCCAAAGCGCGATCGATCTCAATCCGTCGCGTCCCGCGCCGTATCTGAACATGGCCATGACGCTGCTCGATCGCCAGCAGTACACGGCGGCGGATGAAGTGTTCCTGATGGCCGTGCAGCGCGGACTGCCGAACGCCGAGCGCTGGTTCGCGGACTTTGCGGCGTACTACCGCACGCGGGACATGACGTCGCGCGCGATCGTTCTCCTGTACAAGGGCAAGCAGATCTTCCCGCAGTCGTACATCATCGCGGCGAACCTCGGCTCCGCGCTCGCGCAGGCGAATCGCTACACGGAGGGCGTCCCCGAGCTCGAGCGCGCCCTCGGCCTCCAACCCTCATCGACGCTCGCCCTCAACAACCTCGGCGTGTACTACGCGAGGAAAGAAGACTTCGCGCGCGCTCTCGACTTCTGGAACCGCTCGCTGTCCATCGACCCGCGCCAGGTGCACGTGCGCGAGATGGCCGACGCGGCGCGCACGCACCTGTAGTCCGAGCGCGTGTTGACGCGCCGCCCGGCCCGTCATACACTCATCTTCGCAACTGAGACTCAGTCTCAACTTAGAGAGAGCGAAGACGCCCATGGTCGCCGTCGAGAAAGAGATCCACCGCTTCCAGGACTTCCTGCAGCAGCAGGGGCTGAAGCTCACGTCCGAGCGCACCGCGCTCCTGCGCGAGATCTTTTCGACGCACTACCACTTCGAGGCCGACGAGCTGCTCTTCAAGATGAAAGAGAAGAACGTCAAGATCTCGCGCGCGACCGTCTATCGCACGCTCGAGCTGCTCGTGAAGTCGAACATGGTCCGCCGCGTTCACCTCGGCGAAGACCACTATCACTACGAGCACGTCAGCGGGAACTCGCACCACGACCATCTCATCTGCACGATCTGCGGCGGCGTCATCGAGTTCCATGACGAGCTCCTCGAACAACGCCAGCGCGAGATCTGCGAGAAGAAGAAGTTCACTCCCACCTTCCACAACCTCCAGATCCTCGGCGTCTGCGACTCCTGCCGGCGCAAGGGTCAAACGCCCGACGCCCCCGACCGCGTGAAGATGATCCAGGCCACGCGGCTGAGGAAATAACGACATGCTCCAGGCACTCATCATCGTTTTCCGCGAAGGCTTCGAGTCCTTCCTCACCGTCGCCATCATCTTTGCCTACCTGAAGAAAACCGGGCGCACGTGGCTGCGTCCCGCGGTGTGGTGGGGGATCGGCGTGTCCGTGATCGCGAGCGCGGCGCTCGGTTACGAGCTGCAGCGCGTGAACCAGCCGCTGTGGGAAGGCATCCTCGGCATGGTCGCGGCGCTGCTCGTGGCGACGTTCGTCGTGCACATCTGGCGCGTCGCGCCGCGCATGAAGAAGGAGATGGAAGCGAAGATCGAACAGCATGCGGCGAAAGGCACGACCGCGTGGGCGTGGCTCGGCATGTTCGGCCTCACGCTGCTGATGATCACGCGCGAGGGGATGGAGACCGCGCTGCTGCTCATCCAGGTGCCGCCCGGGCGCTTCTGGCTCGGCTGCGCGCTCGGCATCGCCGCGGCGGTGTTGATGTCGTGGTTCTGGGCGCACTTCGGCCATCGCATCAACGTCAAACGCTTCTTTCAGGTCACGGGACTCTTCCTGCTGCTGTTCACGATCCAGATCGCGTTCCACGCGATTCACGAGTTCTCGGAAGCCGAGATTCTGCCGAACAGCGAAGCGATTCACACCGCGACTGAGCCGTATTCGTCGGACGGCCGCTACAGCCTCTGGATCATGTTCGGGATGGTCGCGATCTGCGCGCTGTGGCTCGCGACCGTGACGCTCGTCGACCGCGCGCGCGCACACCGAGGCGCGATCGAGGCATGACCCTCGGGGCCGCACTGCTGGCGGCGCGGTTCCTGATGGGCACCGTGTGTGAGGTCGCTGCGCCTCCGCGCGATGCCGAGGCGGCGTTCGCGGAGGCGAAGCGGATCGAGACGATGCTGTCGACGTGGACCGATGACAGCGAGCTCGCACGCGTGAATCGCGGCGAGACGCAACCGTCGCCCGAACTGCAAACGCTGCTCGACACGACACTCGACTGGTCGCGCCGCACGAACCACGCATTCGATCCGCACGTGCGCGGTCTCATCGACGCGTGGCAGACGCGCGGCGACGGCGCGGTTCCCGATCGCGCGCAGCTCGACGCCGCGAAGCGCGACACGCGCATCGAAGAAGGCGCGTTCGGCAAAGGCTACGCGCTCGATCGCATGTTGACTCGTGTCGAGGCGTCCGAGGTGATGATCGACTTCGGAGGACAGGTGATGGTGCGCGGCGCGATGCGCGTCCGCGTCGCCGATCCGGCGCAGCGCGATCACGGCGTGCTCGCATTCACGCTGCGCGACGCATCTGTGTCGACGAGCTCCGGCTCCGAGAAAACGTTCACCGCGAACGGTCGCCGCTTCTCGCACATTCTCGACCCGCGCACGGGCGAGGCATTGCCGCCGCGCGGCTCGGTCTCCGTCATCGCGCACGACGCGCTCACCGCCGACATCGTCTCCACCGCGCTCTATGTCATGGGCGAGGACGAGGGATTGCGTTGGGCGAATGCGAATGACGTCGCTGCACTCTTCATCGACCCGCAACACAACGTCCGGCGATCGGCGCGGGCTCGCGAACAGCTGCGCGATCTCGAGCTGCTCGACCGGAGATTCTCGATAAAGGACTGAATTGCATGTTGAAGCGTTTCGCGAGCCTCGCGCTCGCACTCATCACCACTACATCTCTCTTCGCACAGGAAGCGAGCGACTTGGAGAAGCGCCTTCGCGACCTGGAGGCGAAGGTCGCGCAGATGCAGGACGCCGCGGAATTGAAGCGGCAGATCGAAATCCTCGGACAGGAAATCGAGGCGCTGAAAACGCGGCAGAGCGAGCGTGTCATCACGGCCGATACCGAGCAGTACGGACTCGGCGCCGCGGCGTCGAAGGTCTATCGCGCGGAGCCCGGAGTCGCGATCGGCGGCTACGGCGAGTTCATCTACCAGAACTCGGAAGGCGAGGCGGCGACGGCGGACTCGCTTCGCGGCGTGATCTACACCGGCTACAAGTTCAACGACCGCGTGCTCTTCAACTCCGAGCTCGAAGTGGAGCACGCGAACCTCGAGCGCGGCGGCAACGTCGAGATGGAGTTCGCGTATCTCGACTACCTCGTGAAGCCGTCGTTCAACGTCCGCACGGGTCTCGTGCTGATTCCGGTCGGACTGACGAATGAGCAGCACGAGCCGACCGCGTTCCTCGGCGCGAGCCGTCCCGTCGTCGAGCAACACATCATCCCGACGACCTGGTCCGACCTCGGCGCGGGCGTCTTCGGTGAAGTCGGCCGCACGAGCTATCGCGCGTTCGTCGTCACGGGACTCGATGCGCACGGCTTCGGCGCCGAAGAGGGAATCCGCGAGGGACGCCAGGCCGGCGGCGAGGCGATCGCGGAAGACCTCGCGTTCGTCGCGCGCGCCGACTTTCATCCGTTCGAGGGAACGATGTTCGGCGGCTCGATCTACACAGGCAACTCGGGACAGGCGGAGGATTTCAGCGGACGCGTGACGCTGGGCGAGCTGCACGCGGACGCGAAGTTCCGCGGCGTCTCGCTGCGCGCGCTCGTCGCCCGCGGATCGCTCGGCGACGCCGCGCGCATCAACGAGGCGAACGGCCTCACGGGCGACGAGTCGGTCGGCAAGAGCTTCGGCGGGTGGTACGTCGAAGGCGGTTATGACATTAGCTCGGTGTTGCCGCGGCAGGAGATGTCGCTCATGCCGTACGCGCGCTACGAGCGCCTCGACACGCAGCGCCGCGTGCCCGCGGGCTTCCTGCGCAATCCGGAGAACGAGCAGAGCATCCTCACGCTCGGCTTCGCGTTCAAGCCGATCGCGCAGACGGTGATCAAGATCGATTGGCAGAACGTGGACAACGAAGCGAACACGGGTCGCAACCAGTGGAACATCGCCCTCGGCTACATCTTCTGATCGCGCTTCTCGCGGCGATCGCGCTCCGCGCCGATGCTCGCGTCTTCATGACGCAGCAGCAGGCGCTCGCGAGCGCGTTTCCCGCGGGGACGAAGGTCGCGAGGCAAACGTTTTTTCTGACTCCCGCGCAACTCGACGCCGCAAAGAAGGAGAGCGGCGTCGAGTTCGCGGACCGGATGATCGTCCGCTACGCCGGCGCGAACGGTGCGTTCGCGTACTTCGACTCGCATCGCGTGCGCACGCTCGCGGAGACGGTCATGATCGTGCTCACGCCCGACGGCAAGATCGAAAGGATCGACATCCTGTCCTTCGACGAGCCGACTGAGTATCAGCCGAAGCCGCGCTGGTTCGAACAGTTCCGCGGACGCAAGCTCGATGACGAGCTGTCGCTCAAACGCGCGATCCGCCCGATCTCCGGCGCGAGCCTCAGCGGACGCGCGATCGTGAACGCGTCGCGCAAGATCCTCGCGCTGCATCATGCGATCGGAGGCAAGTGACCGGCGCGCAAAAGATCTGGCTGCACGTGTCGGTCGCGCTCACCGCGATCACCGGCGCCGTCTTCGCGTGGATGAAGTACTTCATGAAGAGCACGGACGAATTCGCGGTCGCGAATCATCCGTGGCAACCGCACATGCTCGCCGCACACGTCGTCATCGCACCAGTGCTCCTCTTCATCTTCGGCTGGACGTTCTCGAATCACATGCTGCCCAAGCTGCGCTTCGGCGACGACACGCGAAAGAAGAGCGGCATCGCATCGATGGCCCTCATCGCACCGATGACCCTCTCCGCGTATTTGCTGCAAATCGCGACGAACGAGTCGCTGCGCCACGCGATGGCGGTCGCGCATTGGGTCACGTCAGCGCTGTTCGTCGTTGCGTACGTGCTGCACGTGCTCAATCAGGCGGCGCAGCCGTCGAAGTGAGCGCTCTTTGCCGAGGACGACGGCGACGTCGAAGATTGGCGGGGAGGCGCCGCGTCCGGTGAGCGCGAGTCGCAGGGGGTGAATGAGCTTCGCGGCCGACACGCCGCGGGACTCGGCGAGTGCGCGTAACGTCTGCTCCGTCGTCGTGACGTCGAACGGCTCTGTCGCGGCAAGCGCGTCGTGCAACTCCGTCATGCGCGTCGCGAGATCCTCGCCCTTGAGATGCTTCTTCGCGGCGTCGGCGTCGTATTCGAGAGAGTCGTCGTCGAGCGAGAACGGCTTCATCAACTCCGCGAGCTCGACGAGTGTGCGCGCGCGCGTGCGGTTGAGATCGATCACCGCGCGCAGTTCGTCGAGCGGCTTCGCGTCGTCGCCGAGGAAGCGGAGGAGGTGGGGGTGGATCTCGTCGGCGGACATGCGCATCAGGTACTGGCCATTCATCCAGAGCAGCTTCTCCGGATCGAACACCGCGGGCGCCTTGTTCACATCGGAGAGATCGAACACCTGCGCGGCCTCGTCGCGCGTCATCAGCTCGCGTTCGTCGCCGGGGTTCCAGCCGAGGAGCGTGAGGAAGTTGAAGAGGGCGGCGGGGACGATGCCCATGTCGCGGTATTCCTCCGCGCTCGTCGCGCCGGTGCGCTTCGAGAGGCGCTTGCGGTCGCTACCGAGGATGAGCGGGAGGTGCGCGAACGTCGGGACGGGCGCGTCGAACGCGCGGAAGAGCACGATGTGCTTCGGCGTGTTCGAGAGGTGATCGTCGCCGCGCGCGACGTGCGTCACCTCCATGTCCACGTCATCGACGACGACCGAGAGGTGATACGTCGGATTGCCGTCCGAGCGGATGAGCACGAAGTCGTCGATCAGCTCACCCTCGAACTGCACGTCGCCTCGAATGAGATCGTGAAACTCGATCGCGCCCGGATGCACTTTGCAGCGGATCACGTGCGGCGCGTCGTCCGGCTGCGGCTTGCCCGCATCGGCGCGACGGCGACAACGGCCCGAGTAGCGATACGCGCCGCCCGCCGCCTCCGCCGCGACGCGATCACGGTCGAGCTCTTCCACCGTGCAGTAGCAGCGATACGCCTTGCCGTTCGCGACCAGCTCTTCCGCGCGCTCGCGATAGCGCGCGAGTCGATCGCTCTGATAGACCGGACCTTCATCCCACTCGACGCCGAGCCACTGCAGCGACGCGACGATCTGTTCCGCGTGATGCTGCTTCGAGCGCTCGACGTCCGTGTCCTCGATGCGCAGCAGCATCCGTCCGCCGTGACGGCGCGCGTGCAGCAGATTGAAGATCGCCGTGCGCGCGCCGCCGACGTGCAGAAATCCCGTGGGCGACGGCGCGAAACGCAGTTTCATGGGTCTCTCGGACATCGGCCGCGGAGTCTAGCAGAGCCGTACAATGGCGTTCCCATGCGCGCGCAGCGTGGTTTTTCGCTGGTCGAGATCCTCGCCGCGTTCGCGGTCCTGACGCTCGTCATCACGATCTCGCTCGCCGCGTTTCTGGAGCGCAATCGCCGACTGCAGCAGGCGAACGAATACATCCGCGCGTATCAGTCGCTCGCGAACGAGGCGGAGCTGTGGCGCCGCCTTCCGTACGCCGCGGTGCGCGACGCGAACGCGTTCACGAGCGACGTCCTCATCCTCGAGCCGCTCGAACCGTTCACGACGAAGATCGAAGTGAAGTCGCCCAAGAAGGGACAGAAGGACGTGACGCTGATCATCCGCTGGCACGAAGGCCAGCGCGAGGCGAAGCTCGGACTCGTACGCACGGACACGGGAGGGACGAACCTGTGGTGAGCCGCCGCGCGGGCTACACGCTGATCGAGCTCGTGGTGGCGATGGCCGTCTTCGGCTTCTTCCTCTTCGTCATCCTCAGCCTGACGGTGGAGCTGAGCAACTACGAGCGTCGCCTCAAGATCCAGTTCCTGCGGCATCCGCAGATCATGGCCGTGCTCGCGCGCATGCGCCGCGACGTGCTCGACGCGTACGGCGACAATCCGTACGGGGTCACCGTCGACGGCTACGCGAACAACGAGAAGACGCTCGTCGTCGAGACGCTCAACGAGAGCGGCGGCACGCAGACAGTGGTGTGGGACCTGTCGACGCCGGGCATCATCGTGCGCCGCGCGTACAACGTCGGCGTCGTGCGCGTGTGGGCCGCGCGCGCGGTGCCGCCGGAGTTCAACAAGTACGCGGGCATCGGCGCGTACGAGAACAAGCGCGGCGCGCCGGCCGTGCGGCTGACGGCGTACGACACGAAGGGACGCCTTGCGATCGATCAGATCTTCTTTCCGCGCCGGACGAAGTAGCGAGCGCGGATTCGCGCTGCTGGTCGCGCTCGTGCTGGCGATCCTCTACTTCGCGTTCATCGAATTGCTGATGATCGACGCGTCGCGCGAGCTGTCGGAGGCGCGCCGTTTTCGCGGACGCATCGTCGCGCTGACGCTCGCCGAAAACGCGGCCGAGCTCGCGGCCGCGAATCTCGTCGCGAACAAGTCCGCGGATGTGAAAGCACAGGACTGGCAAGGCACGATGGCCGGAACGCTGATGCGCAGCGGCGAAGAGTTCACGTTGGTGGGACGCGCGCAGTCGAAGGGACCGGAGGGAACAAGCGCGGTCGTGCGCATCGAGGGATACATTCCGGAGGGGACGACGCAAGTGCACATTCGGTTTGCGCGGCACTCGCAGTGATGTTGGGACGGCCGAGGCGGCCGTCCCTCCACCTGGTTACCTCGACAACCCGCGCTTCCTCATCAACCCGGCGCCGATCGCGAGTGCCGCGAGGCCGCCGAGGACGAGACTGCTGTTGTCGCGTGCGACGCCGCGGGCCTTGTTGAGTTGGCCGCGCACGTCCGTGTTGCTCATTCCGAGTTTTCCGAGAATGCCGCCGAGCGCGCCCGAGAGGCTACCGGTGCCGGTCTGCGGCGTCGCGTTCTGCGGCTGATACGGATGGAACTGACTGGTAGGATTCACGTTATCAACCATTCGCATCCCTCCTTACAGTTATTTGAATTGCGATCCCGGTGCCAATGTCATTACTATTCAACTACTTACGGTTGAGGTGGAACGATGGCAGGCAATCCTCGCGAGAACGTCAAAGACAAGGGATTCTGGGACGGCGGCACGCCGGGCCACGGCCATAACGGAGAGACGGCAGGACGTCCGAGCGGATATCCGGGGTCGCGCAAGCCGAAGCGGACGGGCGTGCGCACGGACCTGGAGTTCCCCGCGAAGAAGTAGAAGCAATCCGATTTTCACGGGGCGACGTAAACTCTCCAGAATCGCCCCTCGAGAATGAATACGAGCGTGCCCGCAGCAGTGCTTCTCCCTGCCGTTGCGCAGGGGAATGTCTCCGCGTTCGAGGAGTTGTACGACCGCTACGCCTCCACGGTGTACGCGCTGCTCCTCCGCATCCTCGCCAACTCCGACGACGCGCAGGAAGTGCTGCAGGAGACGTTCGTCAAGGCGTGGACGAGCGCGAAGATGTTCGACGCGGTGCGCGGCAGCGAAGTGGCGTGGCTGATCTCGATCGCGCGCAGCCGCGGCATCGATCGTCTGCGCTCGCGAAAAATTCGTTACGAGCGCGAAGACGAAGCGGGACGGGAAATCTCGATCCACTCTTCGTTCGTAGAAAGCAGGACAGGCGCGGATCAGGCCATTCAATCCGAAGAGCGCACCGCGGTGCGCGGGGCTCTCGCCGAACTGCCCGAGCCGCAGCGCATCGCGCTCGAGCTCGCGTATTTCGAAGGGCTGTCGCAGTCGGAGATCGCCGCGCGGCTGAACGAGCCGCTCGGGACGATCAAGACGCGGATGCAGCTCGGGATGAAGAAGCTGCGCGAGCGCCTGCAGGCTCACCAATGAATCACACCGACTTCGAATCGATCGCGGCGCTCGACGCCCTCGGCGTCGCGAGCGCGGGCGACACGGGTGCGCTGCGGTTGCATCTCGCGGGCTGCCTGCCGTGTCGCCGCGCGCGCGTCGAGTATCACGAAGCGGCGTCGCTCATCGGACGCAGTCTCGTGCCCGCGCCGCCGCCCGCGTTTCTGCGCGCGCGCATCGTCGCGGAAGTGCAGGGACAGGAGCGGCGCAGCACCGCGTGGTGGCTCGCGACCGCGGCGTCGTTGTTCCTCGTGTTGTGGGGCTGGCGCGAAGTCGGACTGCGCAACGCGGCCGCGCGCGAAGCCGCGCAGCGCACGCAGATCGCGGAGCTGCAGCAGGAGAAGGCGAAACTTTCGGCGGAGATCGCCGCGCTCGCGGCCGCGGGAACGAAGACGATTGCGCTCAGCGGACAGGAAGTCGCGCCGCGCGCATCGGCGCGCGTGTTCCTCGAGCCCGAACGACGTCGCGCGATCGTGTTCTTCAACGACTTGCCCGCGAATCCCGGCGACAAGAGCTATCAGCTTTGGATCATTCGCGCCGATCAGCCGAAGCCGATGAGCGCCGGCGTCTTCGACGTGACCGCGTCGGGCACGGCGTCGATCTCGATCGAGAACCTGCCGGTCGCGACGGAGATCAAAGCGCTCGCGGTGACGCTGGAGCCGCGCGGCGGCGTCGAGCAGCCGACAAACACGCGGTTCTACGTCGCGGGCAACGCGGGCTCATAGCCCGACAATGTTGTAGCCGCAATCGACGAACATCACCTCGCCCGTGATCGCGGTCGACATTGGCGACAGCAGGAACAGTCCCGCGTTCGCGATCTCGTCGAGCTCCACGTTGCGGCGCAGCGGCGCGCGTTCGGCGTGATGTTTGAGCATCCCCGTGAATCCCTTGATGCCGCGCGCGGCGAGCGTGTTCACCGGTCCAGCGGAGATCGCGTTCACGCGGATGTTCTGCGGCCCGAGGTTGGCGGCGAGGTAGCGGACGCTGGCTTCGAGCGACGCCTTCGCGACGCCCATCAGGTTGTAGCCCTCGACCGCTTTCTCCGCGCCGTAGTACGTCAGCGCGAGCACGGAGCCGCCGCCGGCTTTCGTCATGAGCGGTAGCGCGGCGCGTGTAAGCGCGACGAGCGAGTACGCGGAGATGTCGTGCGCGAGCTTGAAGCCGTCGCGCGACGTTTTCACGAAGTCGTTCTCGAGGTCTTCCTTCGGCGCGAACGCGACGGAGTGCAGCAGCGCGTCGAGCTTAACGAATTCTTTTTCGACCTCCGCGTACACGGCGTCGATCTCGGAGTCGCTCGTGACGTCGCACGGCAGGAGCAGTGGATCCTTCAGGCCGGAGATGAGGTCGGCGACGTTCTCTTTCAGCCGCTCGCCCTGATACGTGAACGCGAGGCGCATCCCCTCGTTCGCCAGCGACTGCGCGATCGCCCACGCGATCGAGCGCTTGTTCGCGACGCCGAAGACGATCCCGGTCTTCCCTTCCAACATGCCCATGCGCGAGATCATATGCACTACACGCAGTGTTTGGCGACTTCGGCGCCCATGCGGCCCGTGACCATCTTCCACACCATGACGTAGTCGGCGGCGAGGGAGTAGAAGGGGTGGCCGAACGTCGCGGGCTTGTTGTGCTCGACGAAGAAGTGGCCGTACCACGCGAACGCATAGCCGATGAGCGGCGCGGCGAGGAAGTACCACGCGCTGACGGTGATGCCGAGGACGATGCAGGCGAGGGCGAGGGTGGAGCCGATGGCGTGCAACACGCGCGTGCGCGGACGCGAATGCGCGCGGACGTAGAAGGGCCAGAACTCGGCGAACGTCCTGATCTCCATTGGGGTCGGCGCGATTCTCGCACGACCGCGAGGATCATGGCGCAGGATTTCGAACAGCTCGTCAGGGATCAACTCGGGAAGGCGACCGGAAAGCTCCAGGACCTGGTCCGCGACGCGGTGAAGGAAGAGTTCACGAAGCTGCAGCAGGAAGTGGCCGACCTCCGCACGCGCGTCGCGCGCTTGGAAGAGGAACGCGCGCAGGCAGCAGCAGATTCGCTCGAAGCGTCCTTCTAGCCGGCGCGGCTCAGAACGCGTAGCCCAGCGTGATGAAGTACTGGAACGGATCCTCGTACCACCGCCGGTCGAACGGCATCGCCACATCGAAGCGCAGCGGTCCCACCGGCGACAGATAGCGCAATCCGAATCCCGCGCCGTAGCGCAGTTCGCCGAAGCGGATCTTGCGATCGGCGAACACGTTGCCGATGTCCGCGAACACCGCGCCGCCGAGTGTGCCGAAGATCGGGAAGCGGTACTCCGCGTTGAAGAGGAACAGCGAGCTGCCGCCGAGGGGAAGCGTCGGCGACGTCTTCGTCTTGCGGAACAGCGTCGGGCGGCAGTTCGGAATCTCGTTGAAGTCCTCGTCGCGACAGAGATCGCCGAGGCGGTCGAGGCCGAACGCGCGGTGCGTCGTCTCGCCGCCCGCGGTGAAGCGTTCCGACAGCGGCACCGGCAAGAGCGCGCCCGTGTCCTCATCGTGCGCGTACGCCTGAATCAGTCCGAGGCGACCCGACAGCGCCACCACCGTCCGTTTCGACACCGGCCAGTAGTACGCGCCCTGCACATACTCCTTCCAGAACCCCGCGTCCGCGGTGAACAGCGGGAACGCGTACTCGATCGACGCGCTCGTGAAGAAGCCGCGATGCGGATCGATGATGTCGTCGCGCGTGTCCCAGAAGAACGTCGGCGAGATGCTCGAGATCTGAATGTTCAGCAGCGACGGATCAACGCCTTCGATCGGATTTCCTTCCTCGATCTCGTCGCACAGATCGTCCTCGTCCTGATGGCGGCACTTCGAGATCTTGTACTCGTAGCGCACCGACCAGCGCGTTTGCAGTCGCGCCACCTTGAGCACCTCGATCGACGTGCCGCGCTGCAGGATGCTCGTGCCGCGCCGCGTCGAGTCGTCGGACTGGAAGATCTGAATTTGCAGCGGCACGTTCCAGCGGCTGATGAACGGCTCGCGATACGTGATGAACGCTTCCTGCTCCTCGCGACTCACCACCGCTTCGACGCCGAGGTAGCGGCCGGTGCCGAAGAGATTGCGATGCGCGGCCGCGATGGCCACGCGCTCGTGCAGGTCCGTGCCGCTGCCGGGAGTCGCGCCGCGTTCCGCGCGCAAACCGACCGATCCGGTGAGCGTCAGATTGCGTCCTTCTTCGACTTGGATCACCACGTCGCGATCGCCGACCGTCGTGTCGGTCTGCTGCGCCTGCACCTCGACGCGGTTGAAGATGCCGAGGCGGTAGAGCTCGCGCTGCGCCTCGAGCATCGACGTGTAGCTGAACGGATCGCCCGGCTCGAGCTCCGACTTGCGCAGCACGACGTCGCGGTCCGTGTACGTGTTCCCGCGCACGATCACCTGATCGACTTTCACGCGCGGACCTTCCGTGATCACGTACGCCGCCGTCGCGCTCGTGCGGTCCTCGCTGATCTGCACGCGCGGCGCGATCTGCACCTCGACGTAGCCGCGGTTCGCGTAGAACGTCTGCAGCGCGACAACGTCGTCGTGCAGCACCTGCGGATTGAGCGGTGCGCCTTTCTCGAGCAGCAGCTTTGGCAGCTCTTTCGTGAGCACCTGGTCGTTGCCTTCGATCGTCACGTTCGCGAGCAGCGTCTGCGGCCCTTCGGTGATCGGGAAGTCGACCGTCATCGTGCCGTCGGCCTTCGTCAGCACCGCGGGCTGCGCGACCGTCGCCTCCGAGAATCCGTTGAGGCGGTAGTACGACTCGATCGCATCGCGATCGTTCGTGAGTTGCGCGCGCGTCACACCGGACGGGCGGCGGAAGAGCGAGCGCAGCACGCGTTTGAATCCGCCGCCGACCGCGGTCTCGACGATGCCGCGCAACTCTTTCTCCGGCATTTGATGGTTGCCGCTGAACGTGACCGCGGAGAGTTGATAGCGCATGCCGGGATCGACGTGGAACGTCGTCGTCAGCACGTTGTTCTCCAGCGTCGCCTCGGTGTCCACCGTCGCGAGGTAGTACCCGCGCTGCTGCAATGCCTCGGTGATGCGATCCGCGGCCTGATCGACGACGTCTTCGCTGTACTCCTGATTGCGCGCGAACGGCAGAAGGCGTCGCACGGATTTGCGCGGCACGCCCTCGACTTCGACTTTCACGATCGGTCCGACTTGCGCGCGATAGCGCAGCGCGACCGTCTTCGTCTTGGGATCGTATTGATGTCCGAGGAAGTCGACGTCGGCGCGGCGGTAATTGCGGCGCACGAGGAAGTTCTTCATCCGCGCCGCATCCTCCCGCGCCTCGGGCAACTGGAACGTGCGGCCGGGCCGCCGCTTCATGCGGCCGATGAGCTGCTCCTGCGTGAACGGTGCGAGCTGTCCTTCGATCGAGACCGTGGAGACGGTTGCGCGCGCGCCGGGCGTGACGTGGAAGATCACGTCCGCGGCGTTGCGCGCGCGATCGAACGTCGTCTCCGGATCGACCGTCGCCTCGAGGTACCCCTGCTGCTGCAGCGACTCCTGCACCGCGTTCGCGCTGTCGTCGACGGCGTCGAGTGAGAGCACGTCGCCCGCGTGCACCGTGAGCTTGCGCTCGGCGCGCGTGCGATCGGCGCGCTTGAGTCCCTCGAGCGTGATCGCGTCGACGCGGTAGTGGAGGAAGAGCGAGAACGTGACGATGACACCGTTCGCGGTGTTCGCGGCATCGACGCGCACGTCGCGGAAGTTGCCGGTGGCGAAGAGATTCTTGATCGACGACTGCAACTCGCGGATCGACACCGGCTGTCCGACCTTCAGCGTCACTTCCTGCGCGACCGCGTTCGTGTCGAAGCCCGCGTCCGCGCGCAAGTTGATCTGCTCGATGGGACGCTGATCCGCCGCGCGCGCATTGACTGTCGTGACGGGTGGGGCGGGTGTAGCGACGGCCGCCTCGGCCGTCGGCGTACGGCCGGTGGCGGCCGTACCTACACTCGTCATCACCACGCCGCTCGCGAAGTTCTCGTCCTCGTCCTTGCCGAAGCTCCAGTGCGCCTCGTAGCGGCGGCGGAAGCGCGCGTCGAGCCGATACTCGTCGGCCTCGTCGCGCGTGAGCTGCAGCGTCCACGTCGGATTGACGAGCCACTCCACGACCTGGCGGCTCTGCTGGTTTTGAATGTTGTAGACGAGGAGGAAGCGGATCTTGTTCGACAAGCGCTTCTCGAACGTCACCTTCGCGCCCGCGCCCTGCCCGGTGTCGAGCGTGCCCGGGTCGTACGCGAACGAGTCGACGAACGGAAACACGCGCGAGCCGATGAGACTGGACAGACTCGAGTAAAGCAATGATTGGCCGAACATGCCCGCGCCGCCGACCTGCTGCGTCGCGTTGCGGTTGCCGATGCCGCCGAAGCCGAGGATCGTGAAGAGCGTGATGTCGGATGCGGGAGGATCGCTCGTGATCGAAGGCGTGAGTCGATCGAGCGTCCCCGTGAGATTCACCGTCACTTCATACGGTCCGCCTTCGGACTCCGAGGCGCCGAAGCCTGAGACGGTGCCTTCGATCGTGACGTCGAAGAAGGGATCGATGCGGAACGGATTCTGGAACGCGATCGTGCCGCGCGCGATGCGGTAGTCGACGTTCTGAATGCGCACGCTGCCGCCTTCGTCGAGCGTGACCTCGCCGAGGATGACGGGGTTGGCGACCGTGCCGGTGACGTCGAGGTCCGCGCTGCCCGTGACGTCGGCGATGTTGTTGCGCACCGCGAGCGTGCCGGGCGCGGAGAGATGCACGCGCAGCGCGACACGGTCCTGCCACGTCGCCGCGGCCACGGGCACGACGCGGTTGCGCGCGAGGATGACGTTGAGCAGCGTCTGTTGGATGTCGAAGTCTTTGAAGTAGAGCGCGCGCGTCACGTCGACGTCGCCCTGCAGCACGATGCGTTCGAGATCGCCCGTGAGGAGCAGCGTGAAGTTGCTCTCCAGCGTCAGCCCTTCGTAGTAGCGGATCGCGACTTCGGTGCCCTGCAGCGTGATGCGCACGTTGCGCGGCGCCATGCCGTTCAGCGTGATGAAGCCGCCCGCGACGACTTGTCCGCCGCCGACCGTCGCACGCACCGACTCGATGTCGATGCGATCGCCGCTGAAGCGCAGCGTGCCGTTGATCTCGTCGATGAGCTGCGGGAATCCGGCGAGCTTGATCTGCGCGTCTTTGAGCTCCGCGCTGCCGACGAGGCGCGGCGCGGCGAGTGTGCCGTCGACGCTGACCGCGACGTCGAGCGCGCCGTCCGCACGCGCGTCGGGCACGAAGAGTTGCGGCAGCGCCGCGTCGATGCGGCCGCGCAGATCGAGGTCGAGCCGCTTCGCACCCGTGATCTCCGCGGAGCCGCTGACGGAGAAGACGGAGTCGGTGCGGCGGAGCACGAACGAGTCGAACTCGACTCGGCCGTTGCGCAGCGTGATGCGCAGCGGCTCGGGCGCGGTGAGCTCGTGCTCGGCCAGTTTGAGATTCAGCGTCGGAACCGTGGCCTCGATGATCAGTGACTCGATCGGCGTGAGATTGCCGCGCAGCTTGAGATCGATGACCGCGTTGCCGGAAAGCGGCAGCGTTGCGGTCGCGGGCGAGATCGCGGCCGCGCGCGCGAGGTCGGTGATCGTCACGCGCACGTTCCCGTCGACGCTCATGTTCGGGCCGACCGCGCCCTCGCCTTCGATCGTGACGATGTCCGCGATCGCACCGCGCACGATGAGTCGTCCGTTGCGAATGGCGAGATAGAGCGACGGCGGCGCGGAGCCCGCGGGCAAGGTCAGTCCGCGCAGTGTCGCGTCTTCGAGCGTCGCCTCGACGACGAGCTCCGGCTGCTCGAACGTGCCCGCGCCCGTCGACTTCAAAATGACGTGACCGCCGAGGAGGTCTTTCAGTCCTTCGAGGAGCTTGAGGCGCGAGAGGTCGATCGAGCTCGACGCGATGTTGTAGCTGAACTTCTGATTGTTGAGATCGACCTCGGCCTCGCCGCGAATCTCACCGGCCGTCGACTGCACGAGCACGTTCGTCGCGCGCATGCGTCCCTGCGTGAACGCGATGTCCGCGGACGCGAGTTGAATCGGCTCGCCCATCACGACGCCGTTGCGCACCGTGACCTTGCCGCTGCCTTCGAGCGACTCCTTGCGTCCCGCGATCTTCAGCGTGCCGGTGAGATCGCCCGTCACGGGCACGTTCGCGAAGTCGAGGAACGTGGCGATGTCGGCAACGGGGAAGTTGTTCGCGGCGATGTCGAGGTCGAATTCGACGTTGCCTTTGCCGGGCAGCCAGTGAATCGTGCCGTTCAGCGCGAGCGTCGCGTCGGCGCGTTTGACGCTGAGATTGACGAAGCGCGCGGTGCCGTTCTCCGGCGTGCCGCTGACGAGGAGTTTTCCGGTCGCCAGTCCCGCGCCGATTTTCAGATCGAGTCCGACCGCATCGATGGCGCGTTGCGCGGGATAGCCGTTCGCGTCGACGGCGATGTCGAAGCGCGGTCCGCCCGCGTCGGGAAACGCGACGGTGCCGCTCAGCGCGAGTCGTCCGCCCGCGTCGACGAACACGCCGCGCTCGAATGTGAGCAGCGACTTCGTGCCGTCGTAACGCAGGTCGATCTCGCCGTCGCCGAGGAGAACGTTGTTGTAGCGAATCTGCGCGGCGTTGATCAGCGCCGCGACCTGCGGCTTGTCGATCGGTCCGCGCACCGTGCCGTTGATCGTGCCGCTGCCGCCGAGTCCTAGGAGCGCGTAGTCCTTCTTGCCCGCGGACTGCGCGAAGTTGAAGCCGATGCGATCGAGCTCGGTGAAGTCGCTGCTGCGGATCGCCATCTTCAGATCGGTGATCACCTTCTCGATCGCGAGCGTGCCGGTGAGGCTGATGTGCGACGCGTCGGTGTCGAGCTCCGCGCTGCGGAACGTGACGACGCCGTTGTCGAGCGCGAAGTTCGTCGAGCCGGCGATAGGAATCGGGTAGCGCGCATTCGAGAACGCGGTCGCGTTCTTCGCGAGTCTCGCCGTTCCCTCGCCCGCGCCCGCGAGGACTTTATCCTTGTTCCAGTGATACGACAGCGTGCCCGTGGCCGCGGCGCGGATGCCGGTGTTCTCGACCGTCCAGTCGTTGAAGAGCTGCTCGATCGAGATGCCGTCGTAGCGCAGGTCGATCTTCATCGGATACGGCTCGGCGTATTGCGCGAGCGTGTAGTGCGCGCCGATCGTGCCGCCGCCGTAGCGCGCGCGCTCGACGTCGACCGCGAGGTTCTCGCCGTTCACGTCGAGCGTGCCTTTCGCGTCCGCGAGCTCGTACGCGTCGGCGGCGATATGCGGCGACGTCCAGCCGCCGGTCAACCGGAAGTTGCCCTGCTTGCCGCGCAGGTTCGTGTCGAGCGCGATCGTGCCGGCGAGAAGTTTCTCGACGCGGAAGATCTCGCGCACGCGCTCGAGCTCGAGCCGCGACTCGACGCGCAGGTTGTACGCGCCTTCGGTGAGCGGCGCGAGCTTGCCGGAGAGGAACGCCTCGATGCCGCGGCCTTCGAGCGCGATCGAGCGCAACGCGAGCACGCCGGGCGTGTAGCGGAATCCGCCGCGCAGGTTGAGATCGAACGGCGCGTAGTCCTGCAGCCGCACGCGCACGAGCGGGCTGTTCATGATGCCTTCGTACAAGTCTTCCGCGCGTGTGACGTTGACGCGCGAGCCGATCTTCAGGATGACCGCGGTGATGTCGTGCTTGCGATCGTTGAAGCTGAACGCGCCGTTGTCGACGAAGAGCGTGCCGATGTCGATGTGCACGATCTGCCGCTTCGACGGCGGCCCGCTGTTCCACCTCGGGAAGTTGTGCAGCAGCGGCGCGCCGTTCGGAAAGATTTCGAACCAGAGGCGCGGATCGTGGATGTCAACGCGCTCGACCTTGACCGCGCGT
>DATELS010000653.1:0-5519 GCA_035276365.1 Thermoanaerobaculia bacterium | reverse complement strand
GAACGGCAAGACATCGAACGTCGAAGTCGAGCGGCTCACGCGCGGCAAGCGCATCCCCATCATCAAAGAGCTGTTCGAGTTCCGCATGCTGCCGGGCAACATCGCGTACGTCGCGCTGAACGACTTCGGCTCGGATGACGTGGCGAACGCGTACGACGCGCACTACGACGAGATCGCGAAGTCGCGCGCGCTCATCCTCGACGTGCGCAAGAACGGCGGCGGCAGCACCGGCGTCGGCTATCGCGTGCTGTCGACGCTGATCTCGAAGCCGGTGGCGACGACGAAGGCGCAGACGATGACCTATCGACCTACCGACCGCGCGCGCAGCGTCGCGCAGCGCGTGGAGTATCAGGAGTCGACGCTGCAGCCCGACGCAAAAGGCCGCTTGTACACGAAGCCGGTCGCGGTGCTCATCGGTCCGGCGACGTTCTCCGCCGCGGAAGACTTCGCGGTCGCGTGGAAGATGGCCAAGCGCGGACTGACGATCGGCACGCCCAGCGGCGGCAGCACCGGCCAGCCGCTGCAGATCGCGCTGCCGGGCGGCGGCGGCTTTCGCGTCTGCACGAAGCGCGACCGCTTCGCGAACGGCGAGGAGTTCGTCGGCGTGGGCATTCAGCCGGACATCGAAGTGCGCGCGACGATCGACAACGTGCGCGCGGGACGCGACCCCGTTCTGGAACGCGCGATTGCCGAACTGATGCGATAGCATGCGCCGCGATGAAAACGGACAAGAAGTCGCTCGCGGCCTGGGCCGCGTCCGAGCGCCCGCGCTTTGAAGACACGCTGAAGCAATTCGTCGAGATCCCCTCGGTCTCCGCCGATCCCGACCGCGTCCCCGACATCCATCGCTGCGCCGATGCGGCCGCGCAGCTCATCCGCGACTTCGGCGGCGAGCCGAAGATCCTGAAGACGAACGGATTCCCGCTCATCCACGGGCGCTTCGAAGCCGACAAGAAGGCGCCGACGCTCACCGTCTACAACCACATGGACGTGCAGCCGGCGTCGCGCGCGACCGAGCCGTGGGACACCGAGCCGTTCACCTTCACAAAAAAAGGCGACAGCTACTTCGGCCGCGGCACGACCGACGACAAAGGTCCGGCGCTCAGCGCGCTGTGGGGCATCCGCGCCGCGCGCGAGGCCGGGGTGCCGCTGAACCTCAACGTGCTGTGGGAGCTCGAAGAAGAAATCGGCTCGCCGAACTTCGAGGACGGCATCAAGAAGCACGCGAAGACGATCGCCACGAATCACATCCTCGTCTCCGACACGATCTGGGTGTCGCGCACGCGCCCCGCGTGTCCCGCGGGACTGCGCGGGCTGCAGGGCTTCACGCTCTCACTCGAAACGGGCGAGACGGATCAGCACAGCGGCGTCGCGGGCGGCGCGGCGCGCAATCCCATCGGCGAGTTGATGCAACTCGTCTCGGAGATGTACGACGCGCGCACCGGCCGCGTGAAGATCAAAGGCTTCTACGACGGCGTCGTGCCGCCGTCGCGCGCGGAGCTGAACGACTTCCGCAACTCCGGCTTCACGATCCGCGACTTCAAGAAGGATCACAAGTTCAAATCGATCCGCACGAACGACGCGATCGACGCGATGAAGCGCGTGTGGGCGATGCCGACGTTCGAGGTGCACGGACTCGTCGGCGGCTACACGGGTCCAGGCATCAAGACGGTGATCCCGCCGCGCGCGGAGGTGAAGATCTCCTGCCGCCTCGTGCCGAATCAGGATCCGACGCGCATCCAGAAGCTCGTGCGCGACTTCGTGAAGCAGCGCAACGCGGACGTCGTCATTCAGAACGAAGGCGAGATGTGGCCGTACAAGGCGCCGACCGAAGGTCCGCTCGCGGACGCGGTGAAGGATGCGATGAAGTTCGCGTTCGGCCGCGAGCCGGTGTTCGTCCGCGAAGGCGGCTCGATCGGCGCGGTGATCTCGATGGAGCAGGTCCTCAAAACCCCCGTCCTCTTCCTCGGGTTGTCGTTGCCCGAGCACGGCTATCACGCGCCGAACGAGAACTACGACTGGCGCCAGGCCAGCGGCGGGATGGTGGCGTTCGTGCGGTACTTCGAGAACGTCAGCAAAATGCGCTGACGTTCACCGCGGTCCGACGTATCGCGCGCGCGGACGGATGATCGCGTTCGTCTCGTACTGCTCGATCGCGTGCGCGATCCAGCCGATCGTGCGGCCGATCGCGAAAAGCGTGAGCGCGGCACCCGCGGGCAGCGCGAGCGCGCGCTCGACCGCGACCAGCGCGAAGTCGAGATTCGGCGACTCGCCCAGCGCGTGACCGGCCGCGGAGGCGACGGAGCGGAGGCAGGTGAGCTCCTTCGACGCCGGCAGCATCGACAACAGCAGCGTCGCGCGCGGATCGCCGTCCGCGTACAAGCGATGACCGAAGCCGTCGATCGTCTCGCCGCGGCGCAGGCGGTCGGCGAGTGTGCGGCGCACGTCGCGCGCGCGACGCAGCTCCGTCAGCAGCGCCGCGATGCGCGCGGTACCGCCGCCGTGCTTCGGACCTTCGAGCGCCGAGAGTCCGGCGATCACGACCGAGTATGGATTCGACGACGCCGACGCCACGCAGCGCGCGGTGAACGCGGATACGTTCAACTCGTGATCCGCGCAGACGATCAGCGCTGCGCGGATCACCGCCTCCGCGTGCTTCGACTTCGGCGCCCACGCGCGGACGAGCGTCTGCTCGACCGTCGACTCCAGCTCGCGCGACTCCGCGGCGACACTCGTCAAGAGGTTCACGATGCGCCAGCCCGTCTGCGCGACGCTGCGCGGGCGGAGATCGTACGCGAGCGGATCGCGCGCGGCGACGATGGGCAGGATCGACTGCGCGCGGCTGATGAACGGGAGATCGGCCGCCGGTCCGCCGCCCGCGACGACGTGCAGCGGCGTGTCGAAGACGTCTGCGTCGAAGCGTCCCGTCCACACGAGTGACGCCACCTCTTCGAGCGAGCGCGTCTTCGCCAGCTCCGCGACGTCGTGGCCGCGGTAGTACAGCTTCCCGTCCGCGATGAGCGTGATCGCGGACTCGAGGACGGGCACGCCCCAGCGCAGCGCGTGCTGCGCGGCTTTCTCCGGATTGCGCCGCTCCTCCGCGCGGACGCGCAGGCGCTCGACGTCCTCGCGCGCGTAGCGCCGCTCGCGCACTTTCCCCGGCACCGGCTCGGAACGGACGAAGCCGCGGCTGACGTACGCGTAGAGCGTCGCGCGGGAGACGCCGAGGAGGCGGGTGGCCGCGGGGGCGTCAATCCAGTCCGTCTTCTTCTTCACATGTTGATTGTACGATCAATGTTGACATCGCCGTGCAGCGAATTTAGCTTGCAACCATGGAAAACGCGGTACGCAATGGCTTACAGGGAGTGGTCGCCGCGGAGACGCGCCTGAGCATGGTCGATGGAGAGCGCGGCGAGCTGGTCATCGCCGGACACGCGCTCGAAGAGCTCGCGTCGTGGCGCTTCGAGGATGTGGTCGCGCTGCTCTGGCAGACCGCGGGATTCCACGGACGCCCGCGCGCGACGGCGATGCCGCCGCACACGGAGCGCATCCTGCGCGAGATCGCATCGGCGCGCATCGACGTCATGGACGCGCTGCGCATGGCCGCGGGCACGCTCACCGCGACGAGCGACGGCGCGGCGGCGGAAGCGCTCACCGGCACGTTCCCGACGATCGTCGCCGCGTACTGGCGCCTCCTCCACGACCGCGAGCCTCTCGCCCCGCGCGACGACCTCGGCCTCGCCGCGAACTACCTCTACATGCTCACCGGCGCGACGCCGCACGAAGAGCTCGTGCGCGGGCTGGAGACGTATCTCAACACCGTCACCGATCACGGCCTCAACGCGTCGACGTTCACCGCGCGCGTCATCGCCTCCACCGGCTCCGACTTCGTCTCCGCGATTACGGGCGCCCTCGGCGCGCTCAAGGGTCCGCTGCACGGCGGCGCGCCCGGTCCCGCGCTGGACATGGTGTTCGAGATCGGCGACGCGTCGCGGGCGGAGGAAGTGCTGCGCGCGAAGATCGAGTCCGGCGAGCGGCTGATGGGCTTCGGCCATCGCGTCTACAAAGTGCGCGACCCGCGTGCCGACGTGCTCGCGACCGCGGCGCGGCGGATGTTCACGAAAGCCGGCGACATGCACCTGTACGAGCTCGCGGGCGCGGTCGAGCGCACGGCGCTGCGCCTGCTCGAGGAGTACAAGCCGGGGCGCAGGCTGCAGACGAACGTCGAGTTCTACACCGCGCTCGTCCTGCACGGCCTCGAGCTCGAGGTGCCGCTGTTCACGCCGACGTTCGCCATCGGGCGCGTGGCCGGCTGGACGGCGCACTGTTTCGAGCAGCGCGCGGTGGGGCGCATCATCCGTCCCGAGAGCCTTTACGTCGGCGATAAACCCTCGGCTCCAACTCTCGTATCAACATCCGGGAGGTAGCCACGTCATGTTCTCGCTCGTCGCCGCGTTCGGAATCTTCGTCCTCGCCGCGGTCGTCATCGTCGCCGCGCTGGCCGTCGTCGCGTTCGCGGTGAAGTTCACGTTCAAGCTCGTGATGCTGCCGCTCAAGCTCCTGGTGATGCCGATCGTGGCCGTATTCTTCATCGTCAAGATGGCGCTGCTGTTCGCCGTCGGCGCGGTGCTCGCGGTGCTCGCGTTCGCGATTTTCATCCCGCTGGCGATCCTCGCGATCGTCGTCGCCCTGCCCTTCGCGCTGTTCGCGGCGCTGACATAGAATCCGCGCGTGGAGAGAAAGCGGGCTTTGGTCGTCGACGATGACGATCCGATCCGGGTCATGCTGTCGAAAATCGTCGAGCGGCAGGACCTCGACGTCGACACCGCCCGCGACGGCGTGGAAGCGATCGAGCGTCTCGACGCGAACGGCGGCTACGCGCTGATCGTCCTCGACCTGATGATGCCGCGCGTCGACGGCTACGGCGTCCTGCAACACCTGCAGACGCACCACCCGGAGAAACTCGGCCGCACCATCATCGCCTCCGCCGTCCCCGAGACGGAGATCCTGAAGCGCTTCAACCTGCCCGTCTTCCGCATCCACCCCAAGCCATTCGATATGGCGAAGTTGATTGCGGATATTCGGGAGTGCACCAAATAGCCGCCATTTCGCGCCTTTCTCATTGAGGCCGACCGATGATGGCTACCGCGTTCCGGCTGCTCGCCGTGTGCGCTCTGATCGCTGCGCCGCTTCACGCGCTTTCCGCGGATTGCACGGTGACGTGTACCGCGACCGTGCCCGCCACGGCAGACACGGGGAGCTCCGTCTCCTTTCAAAGCAATGCCTCGCCGTGTTCGTGCGCCGGCGCGGCGAGCTATCACTGGACGTTCGGAGACGGCGCGGAGTCGAGCGCCCAAAACCCGTCGCACGTCTACTCCTCCGCCGGCACGTACGGGTGGCAGCTCACCGTCACCGCGGACGGCACGACGTGTACGAAGTCGGGCTCGATCGCCGTCAGCAGCGGTCCGAGTGCGGGCACGTACAGCGGCACGACGTCCGCCGGCCTCGCGTTCTCCCTG
>DATELS010000652.1:0-3245 GCA_035276365.1 Thermoanaerobaculia bacterium | reverse complement strand
GAGCTCGCGCGCCACGGCAGCGTGACTCTCATCTCCGACTCACTCCCGGAAGACATCCCTTGGGCGTCGACGCAACGCGCATCGATGCCCGACCTCCGCGCGCTGCGCCGCTTCCGCCACGTGCCGGACGAGCTCCTCTTCGCGCGCGCCGCACGCCGCGCGCTGTTCGACGTCCATCGCCGCACGCCCATCGACTTCGTGCTCGCGCACTCGCACGCGGTGACGCATCTCGCGTCGCGTTCGTTCCGCGAGGCGACGGGCGTGAAGTGCGGCTTCTTCGTGCACGGCGACATCAACGATCGGCCCGAGGGAACGTACGACCGGCGATTGACGGCGTTCTATCGCTGGGTCGCGCCGCGCGGCTATCGCGCGGCGGACGTCGTGTTCGCGCTCGCAAAGCCGTTCGAAGAAATGGCGAAACGCGACGGGGCGCGACGAGTGGAGATCATCCCCAACGGAATCGATCCGGAAGAGATCGGAATCACGAACACCCTGTCTCAAGCGGAGCGACGGCAGGGTGAGGAGTTGCGCGTCCTGACGATCGCGCGCCTCTCCATCGAAAAAGGCCTGACGCATCTCATCGACGCCTTCACCCAACTCCCGAACAACATCACGCTCGACATCCTCGGCAAAGGTCCGCTCGAAGAAACGCTGCACAACGCGATCGCGAAACACAACCTCGAGTCCCGCGTGCGCCTGCTCGGCACGCTCCCGCGCCTCGAGCTCGGCGCGACCTATCGCGCGCATCACGTCTTCTGCACGCCCGCGCTCAGCGAGCCGTTCGCGCTCGTCATCATCGAGGCGCTGGCGAGCGGACTGCCCGTGATCGGCACGATCGTCGGCGGCATCCCCGACGTCGTCGTGGACGAGCACAATGGACTGCTCGTGCCTCCCGCGGACGCGAGCGCGCTCGCCGCCGCGATCCTACGTCTCGCGAACGATGAGCCGCTGCGCCTCGCACTCGCGTCGCACGCGCGCGACTCCGTGCTCCCGCGTCTCCGTTGGACCCTCATCGGCGACCGCCTCGCCGCGGTGATTAGAATGCTCGCGTGACGGAGCGCCGTAGGGACTGGCTCATCGCGGCTGCGTTCTTCGCCGTCTCCGCGCTCGTCCGCATCCCGTTTCGCAGCGATCATCTTTTTCACGGCGACTCGTACGGTCTCGCCGCGGGCGTGCTGTACACGCTGACCGCGCACCCGCCCGGCTTCATCGGCTACTGCGCGCTGGTGCGCATCGCGTACATCCTCGTCGGCGACGTGAACCTCGCGTTCGTCGTCATCAACGTTCTCTCCACCGGTATCGCCACCGCGCTCACCTACCTCCTCGGCCGCCACATGTTCGGCCGCGCGCAAGGCGTGATCGCCGCGGTGATCTACGCGACGAGTCTCGACACGTCGTACTTTGCCGAAGTCGCGCTGACGTATGCCGCGGAAGGCGCATTCGCGACCGCGGCCGCGCTCACCGGATGGCTGAGCGTGAAGCGCCGATCGTTCGCGTGGCTCGTCGCGCACTCCGCCGTGCTCGCGATCGGCGGCTCGGTGCGGCAGACGACGCTCGCGTTTCTCTTTCCGCTCTGGCTCTTCGTCGCGTGGCGCTCCGTGCCGCGGTGGCGGCAGCGCGTCGCGGCGTTCGTCGTGCTGATGCTCGTCGTCTGGAGCTGGTCGGTGCCGAACGCGCGGCGCCTCGCGAAGTACTGGGACAAGAGCGACATCAGCTACTTCGAGAGCGTGTACAAGCTGCAGGTGGCAATGGTGCAGTACTACGACTCCACGTCGTTCGGCAAAGTCGCGTACGAGCCGGAGGCAGCGCGCTTTCACTGGCCGCTCGTGGAGCTGGGCGTCGCGCTGTGGAACAAGGTGCATGCGCCGTCGCCTGATGCGCCGCTCGAGGTGCGCACGGCTTCGGCGTCGAACGCGCTGCGGATGATGCGGTATCAATCCGCGAAGCTGCTGTTCTACCTCGCGGTCGCTCTCGGACTGGCGACGATCTTCGTCGTCGTTGCTTTGTTCAAACGTCCGCCGCGCGAGGAAACGATTTTCCTCGCACTCTGGATCCTCCCCTCCGCCCTCTTCTTCGCCCTCAATCACCTCGGCGCCTGGGGATATCTGCTGATCTTCCTCGCCGCGTTCGCCGTGCTCGCCGCGCACGCGATCGCGAGGCTGCGCGCGCGCGTCGCGATCACCGCCGCGATCGCGATCGTCAACGTGTGCGTGTTTCTGTTCATGCGCCCGTTGCCGGAGACGACGGATCGCAACCGCACGATCGACATCGCCCTCCTGCAGTACGGCGCGCCGGCGATCCGCATGGGCTACGCGCGATCGCGGGCGAAGGGCTACACGAGCGATCCGCGCCAGCTCAACGTCGACTGCGTGACGAACGAGTGCCTCATTCGCGATCTGCCGAAGGCATTCGCGTTGCCGCCGGACGTGCGCGTCGTTCAGCCTTTGCGGCGCAGCACGATCAGCAACTGATGCGCGAGCGTGCGCGGCGCGAGCTTCAGCGCGACGCGATCCATCGCGCGTAGCAAAGCCAGCGGCGCGATGCCGTGCAGAAAGCGGAAGAGGAAGTGTCCCGAGATCCACGGGCTCTCGAAGTAGCGCGCCTCTGCGACTTCGAGTCCCGCCTCGCGCGCCGCCTCGCGCAGCTCTTCCTCGGTGTACGCGAAGAAGTGATCGCCGCCGCCCGCGCTGAACTGCTTGTGCTCGTGCTGCTTCGGATCGCCGAGCTCGCGATACGTCGGCAGCGCGTTCTTGAAGTAACCGTGATTCGGCGTCGCGACGACGAGCACGCCGCCCGGCTTCACGTAGCGCGCGAGCGTGCGCAGGAGCTCCGCAGGATAGACGACGTGCTCGATGATCTGGTTGGCGAAGACGAGATCGAAGGTGCCGAGGCCGGGGGCGTCGAAGATGTTGGCAGCGAGGAAGGTGACGTCGCCGTGCTCCCAGCGCGAGCGCGCGTAGTCGAGGAACGCCGGACGAATGTCGATCGCCGTGACTTTCTTGCCGCGCTCCGCGAGCGTGAGCGCGAGCGTGCCTTGCGCGCAGCCGACGTCGAGCACGGTCTGCGCGCCGTATTTCTCGGCGAGCTGCAGATAGACGTCGAGCTGGTTGTGATAGCAGTGGAAGGAGTGGCGCTCGATCGACGGGTCCCAGATCTCGCGCAGGTCATTGCGCCAGATCTCGACGACTTCGTCGCTCCACTGCGGATCGCGAATCGGCGGCCTCATCGTTTCAACAGTGCTCCGA
>DATELS010000651.1:0-3354 GCA_035276365.1 Thermoanaerobaculia bacterium | reverse complement strand
CTGCCGCTCGAGCTCTTCTATCGCGAGGCGCGCGCGTGATCCTCTCCGCGCGCAACGCCGCGGAGCTCGAGCGCGTGCGCGCGTCGTGCGAAGAGCCGTCGCGTCATCGCGTGCTGCCGCTCGATCTCACTGACACCAACGCCATCGCCGCGGCCGCGAAGAGCGCGGGCGACGTCGACATCCTCGTGCACAGCGGCGGCGTCAGCCAGCGCTCGCTCGCCGCGGAGACCGACCTCTCGATCGATCGCGCGATCATGGACGTCAACTACTTCGGCACGATCGCGCTGACGAAAGCCGTGCTGCCGTTGATGCTCGCGCGCAAGTCGGGGCACATCGTCCCGATCAGCAGCGTCATCGGTCACGTCGGCATCCCGCTGCGCTCCGCGTATGCCGCGTCGAAGCACGCCCTGCACGGCTTCTTCGACGCGTTGCGCGCGGAGAATGAGAAGGACGGCATCCGCGTCACGATCGTCTGTCCCGGCTACATCCGCACGAAGGTGTCGGAGAACGCGCTGCGCGGTGACGGCTCGCGTCACGGACAAACCGACGACACGCACGCGAAGGCGATGCTGCCCGAGGTGGCGGCGCCGCGGATCATCGACGGGGTGGCGAAGGGGAAGGAAGAGGTGCGCGTCGGCGGCAAGGAGATCTGGGCGATTTTGCTAAAGCGCTATGCGCCCGGCATCGTGTCGCGTGTGGTGAGGATGCGATGAGCGACACGCGCGCCGTGCGCGCGAGTGAGCAACTCGACTGGCAACGCCTCGCCGACTATCTCCGGCGTGAGCTTCCGCATCTTCGCGGCGAGCTCGAAGTCGAGCAGTTTCCCGGCGGGCACTCCAACCTCACGTACCTTCTTCGCTTCGGCGACGACGAACTCGTGATGCGTCGTCCGCCGTTCGGACCCGTGCCGCCGCGTGCGCATGACATGGCGCGCGAGTGTCGCGTGCTCTCCGCGGTCCACGCGCATTTCCCGCTCGCGCCGCGGCCGTACCTTCTTTGCGAAGACACGACCGTCATCGGCGCGGTCTTCTACGTGATGGAACGGCGACGCGGTCTCGTCATCCGCAACGACGAGCCGCCGCAGATCGCTGGCGACGTCGCGTTGCGCGCGCGCATCAGCGCGAGCATCGTCGACACGCTCGCCGATCTGCACGCCATCGACGTCACCTCTCACGGCCTCGAGTCGCTGGGCAAACCGCAGGGATTCGTCGCGCGGCAGATTCGCGGCTGGACGGAGCGGTGGCACGGCGCGAAGACGAGTGACGTGCCGGAGATGGAGTCGCTCGCGCAGTGGCTCGACGCGCACACGCCCGCCGATCCCGCGCGCTTCGCACTCGTCCACGGCGACTACAAACTCGACAACGTCATGCTCGACGCGAGCGTGCCGGACAAACTCGCCGGCGTGTTCGACTGGGAGATGAGCGCGATCGGCGATCCGCTCGTCGACGTCGGCATCCTGCTCTGCTACTGGGTGCACGTCGCGCGCGCGGGCTCCGACGCGATCGCCACCGTGACGACGCGTCCCGGCTGGTTCGGACGCGACGCGATCCTCGAACGCTACGCCGCGCGCTCGTCGCGCGACGTGAGCAACATCGGCGTCTACGAAGTCTTCGCCGTCTTCAAGCTCGCGGTGGTGATCCAACAGATTTACGCGCGGTTCGTGCGCGGACAAACGGACGATCCGCGCTTCGCACCCCTCGGCGAGCGCGTTGCGGAACTGGCACGCATCGCGACGGATCTCGCTGCGATAATGCGCACGCCATGAAATCGCGCGCCGCCCTTTTCCTCTCCCTTCTCCTTCTCGCCACGTCCGTCTTCGGTGCCTCGAAGAAGGACGAGATCGACGCGCTGCTCGTGAAGTACAACGCGGCGCGGCAGTTCAACGGCGCGGCACTCGTCGCGAATCGCGACGGCGTGATCCTGAAGAAGGGCTATGGCTTCGCGAACCTGGAGTGGAACATCCCCAACACCGTCGACACGAAGTTCCGCCTCGGCTCGATCACGAAACAGTTCACGTCGATGATCGTCATGCAGCTCGTCGCGGAAGGGAAGATCAAGCTCGACGAGAAGATGACGCAGTACCTGCCGGACTATCGCGCCGACACCGGCGATCGCATCACGATCCGCCACCTGCTCACGCACACGTCGGGCATCCCGAGCTACACCGGGCAGCCGGGATTTCTGCAGAACGTGTCGCGCAATCCGTACGAGGTCGCGGCGTTCGTGAAGCAGTATGCGAGCGGCGATCTGCAGTTCGAGCCCGGCACGAACTGGGCGTACAACAACTCCGGCTACTTCCTCCTCGGCGCGATCATCGAAGAGGTCACGGGCAAGAAGTACGAGCAGGTCGTCCGCGAGCGCATCTTCGATCCGCTCGGCATGAAGAACAGCGGCTACGACCACGCCGCGACGATCCTGCCGAAGCGCGCCAGCGGCTATCAGCTCACGACCGAGGGCTATCGCAACGCGGACTATCTCGACATGTCGATTCCGTACGCGGCGGGCTCGCTGTACTCGACGGTCGAGGATCTGTACAAGTGGGATCGCGCGTTGTACGAAACGTCGCTGCTGTCCGAGGATTTGAAGAAGACGATGTTCACGCCGGTGCGGCAGAACTACGCGTTCGGCTGGTCGGTCGGTCCGGTGAAGCTCGAGGACGGAACGGAGATCGCGACGATCAATCACGGCGGCGGGATCAACGGATTCAACACGCTGCTCACGCGCGTACCCGAGACGCGCGAGGTCGTGATCCTGCTCGACAACACGTCGCGCGGCGACAAGCTGAACGAGATCACCTCCGCGATCCTCGGCGTGTTGCGCGGCAAGACGCCGCGCGGTCCGCGCAAGTCGATCATCGACGTCGCGCTGGCGTCGGTCGAAAAGGACGGCGTCGCGCGCGCGGTCGCGGAGTATCGCGAGCTGCGCAAGACGAAGCCGGACGAGTACGACTTCAGCGAGTCGGCGCTGAACACGGTCGGCTACTCGCTGCTGCAGCAGGGACGCGTCAGCGACGCGCTCGAGATCTTCAAGCTGAACACGGAGATGTTCCCCGAGGCGGCGAATCCGTGGGACAGCCTGGCGGAGGCGTACGAGGCGAGCGGCAACCGCGAGGCCGCGATCGCGAATTACAAGAAGTCGCTCGCGCTCAATCCGCAGAACAAGAATGCGGAGGAGCATCTGAAGCACCTCGAGGCGCCGGAGCTGAAGCTCGACCTCGACCGCTACGTCGGACGCTACGAGCTCGCGCCGGGATTCGTGCTCGCGATCACGCGCGACGGCGACACGCTGAAGGCGCAGGCCACGGGACAACCGCAGGTGACGCTGATGCCGACGAGCGCGACCGAGTTCACGATC
>DATELS010000650.1:0-5395 GCA_035276365.1 Thermoanaerobaculia bacterium | reverse complement strand
CGCATGCAGAGCACAACGCTGGGTGATACCGGCGAGACGGTTCCAGTGATCGGGTTCGGCGGGATGCCGTTGTCGACGCAGGGGCGTCCCGATGAAGAGCAGGGGCGGCGCGTGTTGCGCGCGGCCATCGATGCTGGGATGACGATGATCGACACGGCAGATGTCTATTGCATGGACGATCGCGACATCGGGCACAACGAGCGGCTGATCGCGTCCGTCGTGCGCGGGCGTGACGACGTGCGCGTGGCGACGAAGGCGGGACTGCGGCGTCCGCGCGGCGCGTGGACGAACGACGGCACGCCGTCGCACATCCGCGAGGCGTGCGAGCAGAGTCTGCGCTCGCTCGAGACCGGGCGCATCTGGCTCTATCAGTTTCACGCGCCCGATCCGAAGGTGCCGTTCGAGAAAAGCGTCGAGGCGTTCGCGGAGCTGCAGCGCGAGGGAAAGTTGCAGCACTTCGGGTTGAGCAACGTGTCGGTGAAGCAGATCGAGCAGGCCAGCGCGATCCTGCCCGTCGTCTCCGTGCAGAACCGGCTCAATCCGTACTTTCGCGAATCGATTGGAGTCGCGAAAGAGTGCGCGCGGCGGAAGATCACCTTCCTCGCGTACAGCCCGGTCGGCGGCGGACGTCTCGCGAAGAAGCTCCCGCAGTTCGACGTGCTGATCGATCTCGCGCGCAAACACGATCGCTCCGTGCACGCGATCGTGCTGGCGTGGGTGCGCGCGCAGGGCGAGACCGTCGTTCCGATTCCCGCGGCGCGCAGCGTCGAGCATGCGATCGACAGCGCGCAAGCGGCGCAGATCGTGCTGTCGGAAGAGGACGTCGCGGCGATTGACGAAACGGAGTTCGATCGCTCTTGATTTGCCGTATTCTTCGACAACGAATGGAGGCACACGAAACGAATTGACCACCGCCGCAGAACAGACAGCGCAGGACGCAATGCAAACGAGCGAGTGGACCGTCGACGACGCGCTCGCGCTCTACATGATCGACCGCTGGGGCGCGGGCTACTTTCACGTCGCGGCCGACGGGCTGATGACGGTGACGCCGCTCCAGCACAAAGGCATCGCGGTGCCGATCATCGACGTCGTGCGCGAGGCGCAGACGATGAACCTCACGACGCCGCTGCTGATCCGCTTTCAGGACCTGCTGCGGCATCGCGTCGAGACGCTGAACCGCGCGTTCACGCGCGCGATCTCCGAGCAGAACTATCGCGGGTCGTATCGCGGCGTCTTTCCGCTGAAGGTGAATCAGCTTCGTGAAGTCGTCGAGGAGATCCTCGACGCGGGCCGCCCGTTTCATCACGGCATCGAAGTCGGCTCGAAGCCGGAGATCTTCGCCGGCCTCGCCGTGCACACCGATCCCGAGTCGCTGATCATCTGCAACGGCTACAAAGACCGGAACTACATCCGCACCGCGCTCATCGGACGGAAGCTCGGCAAGAAGATCATCATCTTCGCGGAGAAGATCTCCGAGGTCGAGCTGATCACGAAGATCGCGGGGGAGTTGGGAGTCGAGCCTTGGATCGGGCTGCGCGTGCGGCTTCTGTCCAAGGGCGCGGGCAAGTGGGCGACGTCCGGCGGCGAGCATGCGAAGTTCGGACTCTCGACCGCGGAGATCCTCGAAGCCATCGAGATCATGCGCGACGCGAACATGGGCGACGCGCTCAAGCTCCTCCACTTCCACATCGGCTCGCAGATCCCCGACATCCTCACCATCAAGCGCGCCGTGCGCGAGGCGGCGATGTACTACGCGAAGCTCTACAAGAGCGGACATCGCCTCGAGTACATCGACGTCGGCGGCGGACTGGCCATCGATTACGACGGCTCGCGCTCCACGTTCCACTCGTCGATGAACTACTCGGTCGAGGAGTACGCGACCGACATCGTCTACAACATCATGGACGTCTGCGACGACGAGAAGGTGCCGCATCCGCACATCGTCTCGGAGTCGGGGCGCGCCACCGTCGCGCATCACTCCGTGCTCGTCGTGCAGGCGTTCGGCGCGATCGAGAAGACGCCGCTCGAGCCGCGCGAGATCCGCGCCGCCGATCACAAGCTCGTGCGCGAGCTGATCGAGATCGACGAGAGCCTGAACTCCGACACGGTCAATCAGGCGTGGCACGATCTGCAGCAAATCAAAGAACAAGTGCAGACGATGTTCGAGCTCGGTCTACTCGATCTCGACGTGAAGGCGCGCGTGGAGTCGCTGTTCTGGCAGATCGCCGAGCGGCTGCAGGTGATCGTCAATGAGATGGATCCGGAGGAAGTGCCGGAGGACGTGCGCAATCTGAAGATCGAGCTCGCCGATCAGCACATCTGCAACTTCTCCGTCTTCCAGTCGCTGCTCGATCACTGGGCGCTGGGACAGCTCTTCCCGATCGTGCCCATTCATCGTCTCGACATGCGTCCGCAGCTCGAGTCGACGCTCGTCGACATCACCTGCGACTCGGACGGCAAGGTCTCGAAGTACATCGACCTCAACGACGTGCGCGAGACGCTTCCCCTCCACGAGATCCGCTCCAACGAGCCCTACTACCTCGGCATCTTCCTCACCGGCGCCTATCAGGACATCATGGGCGACATCCACAATCTCTTCGGCCGCGTGAACGAGGTGCACGTGTTCCTCGATCCCGACGAAGAGGCGGGCTTCTACATCGAGGAGGAGATCCCGGGCCAGCCGATCGGCGAGGTGCTGGCGATGACGCAGTGGGACTGGCGCGATCTCGAGAAGCGGATGAAGCAGCAGATCGACGTGGCGATCAAGCAGGATAAGCTGAAGCCGAACGAAGGGATGAGGCTGCTGCAGGACTTCGAGCGCGGCCTCAAGGATCAGACGTACTTGACCTTCGACTGATCCGGAATCCGTACCGGCGCGGTCTCGTTTACCCTGACACCACAACACAGGAGAAACAAGCCCATGCGTAGATCTCTAGCGCTTTCCCTGATCGTGCTCGCGGTGTCGGCGACGAATGCGTTCGCCATCGGCGAGGCGCGTATGACGGGAAAAATCCTCGATGCGGAAACGAAGAAGCCGATCGAGGGTGCGGTCGTGACGGCGGATGCCGTCGAGGAGCGTAAGGTCCATCAGGCCTTCAACGCGAAGAAGGACGGTTCGTACACGGTGTTCCTGCTGTACGGGACGATCAAGTACAAGTTCACGATCACGGCGCCGGGCTACGAGCCGTACGTCGAGACGATGAAGCTGAAGCTCGCGGAGACGAACGCGCGCGACTTCCTGCTGAACAAGCCGGGCACCGGGCAGGCCGCGCCGACGAGCGTGACCGTCGAGGTGAAGGAGAAGGCGGATCCGGCGGTCGACGCGTACAACGCGGGCGCGCAGCTCGCGAACGCCGGCGACTTGCCGGGCGCGATCGCGAAGTTCGAGGAAGCGGTCGCCGCGAAGCCGGAGCTGCTCGCGGGCTGGATGGCTCTCGCGAAGACGGCCGTGAAGGCGAAGCAGTACCCGAAGGCGATCGACGCCGCGAAGAAGGTGCTCGACATCGACGAGGATGACGCGGACATGTGGGGCGTGCTCTACAACGCGTACACGGCGACGGGCGACAAGGCGAACGCCGCGATCGCGGAGAAGAAGATGCCGGCGAACGCGGGCACGCTCTTCAACGACGCCGCGCGCCTGATCAACCAGGGCAAGGACGCGGACGCCGAGTCGCTGCTGAAGCGCGCGGTGGAAGTCGACGAGAAGTTCGCCCAGGCGTGGTACGAGCTGGGAATGGTCTACGCGCGCATGGGCAAGAACCCCGACGCGAAGACCGCCCTGACGAAGTACCTCGAGCTCGACCCGAACGGCAAGGATGCCGCGACGGCGAAGGAAATGTTGAATTACGTGAAGTAGGCACTCGCTCTCCCCCTCTCCCCGCAGCGCGGGGAGAGGGTCGGGGTGAGGAGTAGCTATGAAAAACGTCGTCGCCGTCTCCTTCCTCTTCCTCGCCGCGTGCGCGCATCACGGCGCGAAGGCGCCGGTCACGCTTCCTGAAGTCACGGTCGTGCAGACGAGCGGCGTGTCGATCGCGGCGCGCGACGTCACCGGACCGATCCCCGTGCGCTACGCGGTGCGCGTGCGCAATCAGGCCGATCAGCCGATCACGCTGAAGAGGATTCAGGCGCAGTCGATCGGCGCGGGCGCGTACACGCTGCCGTCGACGTCCCGTCCGTTCAACGCGGTGATCGAGCCCGCGGGACAGCAGGACGTGCAGTTCTGGGCGAGCGCGGTCGTCGAGTACAACACGATCACCGGCGCGAACGGTCCGGTCACGCTCCGCCTCATCCTCAACTTCGACTCGCCCCTCGGCTCGTTTCAGGATGTGGTCGTGCAGGAAGTGAACGACCGCTTCACCGGCGAGATCCGCTAGCCACCGCATCCGCCTCGGGCTCGTACGCGAGATTCGGTCCGAGCCAGCGCTCGATCTCCGCGAGCGGCATGTCCTTGCGCGTCGCGTACTCCGTCACCTGATCGCGGCCGAGCTTTCCGACCGCGAAGTAGCGCGACTCCGGGTGCGCGAAGTACAGGCCGCTCACCGACGCGGGCGGATTCATCGCGAACGACTCCGTGAGCTCGATGCCCAGCTTCTCGGCGCCGAGGAGGTCGAAGAGCGCGCGCTTCTCGGTGTGATCGGGACACGCCGGATAGCCCGGCGCGGGACGGATGCCGCGGTACTTCTCCGCGACCAACTCTTCCGGCGTGAGGTTCTCGTCCGGCGCGTACCACTCGACGCGCACATCGCGATGCAGTTTCTCCGCGAGCGCCTCCGCGAGACGATCGGCGAGCGCCTTGGTCATGATCGAGTTGTAGTCGTCGTGATCGCGCTGGAAGCGCGCGACCAGTTCGTCGACGCCGAGTCCCGCGGTCACGGCGAAGCCGCCGATGTAGTCGTTCGCGGGCGCGATGAAGTCGGCGAGCGCGAAGTTCTGTCCCGTCGTCGTCTCCTGCTGCTGCCGCAGCGTGTGCAGCGTTGTGTTCGCGAGCGCTATGTCGTCGCCGTCGCGATGCGCCGGCCAGATTCCGTACACCGCGCGCGCCTTGAGCAGACGCTTCTCGATGATCTCGTGCAGCAGGCGGCGCGCGTCGTCGTACAGCTCCTTCGCGCGCGCGTCTTCGAGGATTTGCGGGAAGCGGCCGCGCAGCTCCCAAGTCTGGAAGAACGGCTGCCAGTCGATGAACGGCTCGATGCGGGCGAGCGGGAAGTCGTCATAGGAGCGGATGCCGAGGAAGGCGGGCTTCTCCGGCGCGTAGTCGAAGACCGGCTTGTGCCGGCGCGCCTCTTCGATCGTGAGCAGCGGCCGGTCGCTGCTGCGCGCGGCCTGCTGCTCGCGCAGCCGCTCGTACTCGTCGCGCACCGTGCGCGTGAACGCCTCGCGCTTGTCGGTGAGCAGC
>DATELS010000649.1:0-7344 GCA_035276365.1 Thermoanaerobaculia bacterium | reverse complement strand
TGCCGAATGCCGCGTATCGCGACGTCGAACTCGACGACATCGTCGCAAGCGGGCCGCTGCGCGGACCGTGGGTGTCGATGATCGATCGTCAGGCGCCGAACGTCGCGCCGCCCGACGCCGCGGGCTCGCTCGTCTTCGATCGCGAGGCGGACGGCTTCGAAGACGTGAACGCGTACTTTCACATCGACCGCGCGCAGCGCTATCTGCAGACGCTCGGCTATGTCGGGCCGCGCAGCATCGCCGCGTATCCGATCGAAGTTGATGCGCATGCGGGCGGCGGTTCGGACAACTCGATGTTCGTGCCGTCGCTGACGACGGTCGGCCGCGGGTCGCTCGCGTACGGCGTGGGTGGGACGGATGACGCGGAGGATGCGGACCTCGTCGTGCACGAGTACGCGCACGCGATTCTCGAATGGATCGCACCGGGTGCGTTCACGGGCTCGTTCGCGAGCGAGGCGCGTGCGCTGGCGGAAGGATTCGGCGACTACTGGGCGTACTCGCAGAACTCGGCCGCGCGCGTCGCCAGCGGTCGCGATGCGTTCTGTCTCGCCGACTGGGACGCGCGCTGCTGGGAAGACGACGCGTCGCAGCAGTGCGGCTACGCGCCCGGCAGTGACTGCCTGCGCCGCGTCGACAGCAGGAAGACGATGGCCGACTACGACGCGCGCGAGCAGTCGGGCACGGAGCATCGCAACGGCGCGATCTGGTCGTCTGCGCTGCGCGAGCTGCATCAGCGCCTCGGCAAACAGGTCGCGGACACGATCATCCTCGAGTCGGTCTTCGACTTGCCGCCGTTGCCGACGTTCTCCGCGTGGGCGCATCGCATCGTCGTCGCGGACCAGGAGCTGTACGGCGGCGCGCACGTCGCGGACATCTGCGCGGTGATGTCGGCGCGCGCGATCGGCAACGACTGCGCGTTCGCACCGCGCGGCGAGCTCACGCACGTGCAGAGCAGCGAGCACGGGATCGCGATTCCGGACAACGAGACGAACGGCGTGACGTCGTCGCTGACGATCACCGACGCGCGCGTCGTCGACGAGTTGTCGGTGCGCATCGATATCGCCCATTCATCACGCGGCGATCTGCGCATCGAGCTGATCGCGCCGGACGGCACGGTGATCGTGCTGAAGGAGAACTCCATCGAAGGCGGACACGACGTGCACGCCACCTTCGCCACGAACTTCCGCGGACGCAGCGCCGCGGGCGTGTGGCAGTTGCGCGTGAAGGATGTTCGGCCGCGCGACAGCGGCGTGTTGCAATCGTGGGCGCTCGTCATCAAGTTCGCGAACGCGCAGCCGCTCGCGGCGAGACCGCGCAACGAGCACGCGCAGATGATCCCCGTCGTCGCGCATCTCTTCGGCGTCGGCGGCATCGAGTTCCGTTCCGACGTGCGCATCGCCAATCCAAGCGCGGAGCCGCGCACCGCGACGCTGGTGTTCACGCGCAGCGGTGAAGACGGACGCACGACCTTCGCCGCGATCGATGTCGCGCTGCGCGCGGGACAAACCGCGGTGCTCGATGACGTCGTCGACTCCGCGTTCCTCACTGCCGGCAGCGGCAGCCTCGAGATCCTCGGCGACGTCATCGCGATGAGCCGCACGTACGCGATGACAGCGCGCGGCACGATGGGACAGCAGGTGCCGCCGAACCTCGACACGACCGCGCGCGGCGAGCCGCCCATCTACCTCGCGCCGCTTCCACTCGCCGGCTTCCGCTTCAACCTCGGCCTCACTGAAGTGGGCGGCGGCAGCGGCATCGTCCGCATCGGCACGAAGGAGTACGCCATCGCGCCGTTCAGCCACGTGCAGTTCGCCGCGACGTCCGAGTTCACGACCGCCGATTTCGCGACGGTCAACGTCCTCAGCGGCGACGCGCGCGTCGTCGCGTATGTCTCGCAAGTCGACAACGCCAGCGGCGACGCGATGTTCGTCCCCGCCGAGCGCCTGCGTTTCGATCTTCCGCAGCGCATGGCACCGGCGCTCAGCGCGCGCGGCGCGAACGCCGTGACGTGGCACAGCGATCTGTGGATGGCCGGACCGCCCGCGTTGTTCCCGTACATCTTCCTCATGTCGTATCTCACGGGCGGCGAGCGCATCGCGCTGCCGCGGCTCGATCCCGTGCAGCTCGACGTCGTCGCGAACGGCTTCCATCGCCCCGGCACCGCGGGCGGGATGCTCTTCGAGCAACAGGGACCGCTGCTCGTCTTCACGCGCATCGCCACGGACGGCATGAGTCAGTTCGTGCCCTTCCTCCTTCTCGACGCGCCGCTCGAACAACACCTCGTCTTCATCGAGAGCGGCGGCGGCTATCGCACGAACATCGGCATCGTCGCCGACGCGCCCGCGGTTGCAGAAGTGATCGTCTACGACAGCGCAGGCGCGGAAGTCGAACGACGCACGCTCGCGACGAACGAAAGCGTCGCGCAGATGCCGGTGCTCGCGCGCGTCATCGGCGGACGCGCCGTCGTACGCTTCGTCTCCGGACACGGACACGCATACGCGTCGCTCATCGACAACGGCACCGCGGATGCGACGTTCGTCGCGGCGCACTGATCGTGTATCCTTCGCCGGCCATGTCCGAAAGCCCTCTTCCGCAGGCGCAGCAGGCGCCGCCGGAGGCGCAGACGCTGGCGCAGCTCCCGGTCAAGATCCTCGACGAAGTCATCCGGCAGTTGCGCAGCACGCGCAACGACATCATCCGCTACGGCGTCTGGAACATCCGCAACGTCACGGACGACGACTTCAACAAAACCGACGACCGCAAGCTCCTCGGCTACTTCCGCCAGGACCTGCTCGAGACGCGCTTCCTCTCCAAAGGACGGCGCATCGATCTCGTGCAGCTCTGGCACTGGTTCGACGATCAGATGAGCGGCAAAGAGCCGCTGCTCATCGACGGCGAGGAAGTCTTCCTGCACATCCAGGACAAAGATCTGGAAAAAGTGCGCAAGCGCATCGAGGAGATCCACTCGTTCCTGCCGACGCTGCGCGGCGACGACCTCGAGGCGTTCCGTCGCGTGAAGTACAAGCTGCGCCGCACGGTCATGCGTTTGACGTACGACCTGCATCACCTCTTCAAGCGCCTGGAGAAGTACCGCAAGAATCTCTTCATGGCCGGCGGCGGCATGTTGCGCCCGCCGCACGAGCGCGTGCCGCTGGAGGCGGTTGCCGAGATTCCGGAACCGCCTCCGATCGACGAGCACGAAGACGCCTAGATCTCCGTCGTCGCCACCTGTCCCTCGCTCACCGTCACGCGCACGGAGTCGAGCACCGCGTCGTTGTCGCCGAGGAGTTGGAGTGTGTAGGTGCCCGGTGCAACGTGCTCGATCTGCGACGTGCCCGGGCTCGGACTGAGATCCGTCCAGGTCGGACGTGAGCCAAAGCGCGGATACGGCATTCCGGATGCGTCGATCAGACGGACACGCGCACGCGCCTGCTGCTTCGAGCGCACGATCACCGTGCCGCCCGGCGTGAGCGCCACCGTCTGCGTCGAGGGCGACGTGAACGACACCGAGCGCTGCGCGTATCCGATCGAGCTCACCCACGCCGTGTAGCGTCCCGCCGCGAGCGACAGCTTCGCATCGTTCGCGCCTTCCATGCTGCCGAACGACATCCGGTTCTCGTACACGAGCCGGCCCTGCGCGTCGTACACCGTCACGACCGGCTCCAGCGCGCGACCATCGCGTGCGTCGACCACCTTCAGCGTCACGCCGTCGTTGCGCGCCAGGCGCACCTCGAGATCATCCGGCGAGCGGTCGCCGACGTACACGTCCGTCGCCTGATTGCCGTAGCCGTCCTTCGTCGCATTCACCACGTACGAGCCCGAGGCGACGCTGTCGAAGACGAACGTGCCGCTCGCGTCCGTCGTCGCCGCGCGCATCCCGCGGAACGGATCCGTCGTCGGATCGGAGTTGCGCAGTTGCACGTTCGCGTCGCCGAGGGGAGTGTTGGTGGCGGAGTCGAGGACGCGGCCGCGGAGCGCGTTCGCGCGATAGTCGATGTCGAACGTCGACGAGCCGTGCACCTGCAGCGACGTGTTGTACGGGCTGAAGCGCTGCAGATCGATCACCGTCACGTTGTACTCGCCGTCATCGAGGCCCGTGATGCTGTAGCGGCCGTCGTCGTCCGTCGACGTCGTCGACGTGCCCTGTCCGCGCGTGTTCTTCGGCGTGAACGCGAGGTTCGCGCCCTTCAGCGGCATGCCGTTCCGCGTCACGCGGCCGCGGATCACCGTGCCCGTGTTGAACTCGAGATCCACCTGGCGCGAGCTTCCCGCCTCGAGCTGCACCGTCTGGGCGGGCGTCGTGCGGCGTCCCGTGAATGAGCGCGAGGTCATGCTGGCGATCACCTGCACCGTTCCGGTGGGCGCGCCTTCGAGCTTGTAGTTGCCCGACGAGTCGACGCTCGCCGACGAGAACGAGCCGCCGCCCGAGACATCGACCGTCGTGTTCGAGAGCTCCTCCGGCGTGAGTCCGGTGATGTGTCCGTAGATCGTGCCGCCGGTGCGCATCGTGATGCGCAGCGGAGCGCCGGCGTTGATGTCGAAGTCTTCGACGCGGCCGTCCGCGAGTCCCGCCTTCGACGCCGTGAAGCGATAGCGCGCGGAGGCGAGCGACTCGAACTCGAACATGCCCGACGCGTTCGTTGTCGCCGTACGGCGGGAGGCACCCGAGGCCATCGCGGAGACTTCGGCGTCCGCGACGGGCGCGCCTGCTTCCGTCACCACCGTTCCCGTCACGCGCTGTCCGCCGCCGAGCTGCGCGTCGAGGCGCACCTCGCGTCCCTTCAGCGTCACGTCCTTGCGCGTGCCGACGTACTTCGGATGCGAGAACTCCACCGTCTCGTCGCCGCTCTGCAGCGACTCCAGCGTGTACTCGCCGTTCGAGTCCGTGACCGTGCGATTCATCGCGCCCGTGCGCGCGGTCGACGAGCCCGGGCCGAACGCGAGACTCACCGACACGTCGGGAAGTGGCGCGCCGTTCGGTCCCGTGACCTTGCCGGTGAGACGCGTGCCGGTGTCGAGCTCGATCTCGACGCCGGTCAGCTCTTTTGCTTCTTCGACATTCACGTTGAGACGGCCGCTCGCGAATCCCGGCGCCGTCACGACGAGGTCCTGCGCGCCGGCGGGCACGCCTTCCAGCGTGAACGTGCCGTCGTCGCTCGTGAAGCTCTTGAGCTGCGGCGGCGCGAACATCACCATCCCGCCGCCGCCGCGCGAGCGCGAGAGTCCGGCCTGGAACTGCGTGACCGGCTTGCGCGTGCCCTTCTCGACGACGCGTCCGCTGACGCGGCTTCCCGCGGGCAACTCAATCACGACGTCGTTCGACGGCGCGGTCACGTTGCGCGACTCCTGCACGAACTCGTCGTCCTTGCGCAGAGAGATGCGCACCTGTCCCGGCGTGAGACCGGAGAGCGTGAACGAGCCGTCGGGACCCGTCGTCGTGCGCGAGTCGCTGCCCATCACCATCGCGAATACGTTCACGTCCGCGACGCCGCCGCCGTTGCGCGTCACGCGTCCGCGCACTTCCACCGCCGGATCCATCTTCGCCTCGACGACGTTGTTGCCGGACGCCGTCACCGACTGCGCGCGCACGTTCGTCATCGCGTAGCCTTCGCGCTTGAACGTGAAGTCGTACGAGCCTTCCTTGAGCCGCATCGCGAACGATCCGTCGCTGCCCGTGCGCACCGCGTCTTCTTCCTGCATCGCGAAGCCGCTGATGATGATGCGCTGCATCGCGCGGCCCGGCTCCGCCTCCGCCGCGGTGACGGCGACGCCGGAGAGCGGCTTGCCGCTCGCATCCGTGACTTTGCCCGTGACCGCGACGCCGCTGGGGATCGTCAGCACGACGCCGCTCTTGCGCTCGCCCGGCGAGAGTTTGAGCGTCTCGCTCTTCGCGAGCGGCATCCCTTTCTTCGCCGCCTTGAGGCGTTGCTCTTCGTCGCCTTGCATGCGAATGGCGAAGCGTCCGTCCGGACCGCTGGCCGCGTCACCGCCGCCGCCCATGCGAATCGCGCGGACCATCGTCGTCATCGGATCGCCGGCGAACTCGCTCGTCACCGCCGCCGCCGCCACCGGCTTGTTCGCCTCGTCCACGACGATGCCCGTGACGCGCGCCATCGGCATGAGCGAGAGGTCCTTCGACACCGACTGCCCGCCCGCGACCGACGCATCGATCTGGTTCATGTCATACGCGGGATGCATCGCCATGAGCATGTAGGAGCCGGGCTGCACGGCGATCGTGAACACTCCCTTCGCATCCGTGATCCCATTCGCCGCCTCGGGACCCATGCCCATGCGCGGGACGCCCGCGGTCACGATCGCGCCCACGATCGGAACCTTCGTTTTCCCGTCGAGAATGCGTCCGGTGAGCGTCGCCGCCTTCGCGAGGCGGATCGTCTGCGACGCGTCCTTCGAGAACCCACGCCCGCCGCGCAGCGCGTCCTTGCGCGCGGCCAGCGAATTCCATTTCGCGGGAACGTGCGCGAGGGTGAACGTGCCGTCCTCGCCGCTCGTCGCGAGCGGCCAGTTGTCCAGTGTGATCGTCGCGCCGCCGACAGGCGCCTCGCCGTCCAAGCCGGTCACTTTGCCTTTCAGCTCCGAGCCGGCGACGAGCGTCCGCTGCAGCTTCGACGCGGCGGCGCGCGACATCACGAAGTTCTCTTCGTCGATCGCGTACTTCGGATGGATGACCGCCACGCTCCGCGCGCGCTTGATGTCCGGCGCCTCGTACTTGCCGTCCTCGCCCGTCTTCGCCTGATACTCGAATCCGCCGTAGCCGATGACGACGAGCGCGCCCGCGACCGGCTTGCCGCCCGCGGTGACGCTGCCGCTTTGCATGTCCACTTTCATCGTCGTGATCGCGCCGACTTCCTCGTCGCGCTCGACGCGGCGCTGCACCGGCGCGTAGCCGCGCGCGTAGATCGCGAGCTCGACGACCGCGTCCTTCGGCGACGCGAGCGAGAAGCTGCCCTTCGCGTCCGTCTGTCCCGTCGCCAGCGGCACCGCCTCGGGCGTCGCGGAGAGCAGCCGTGCGCGCCGCGCTTCGGAGGACTCGTAGGCGAAAATCGAGACGCGCGCGCCGGCGACCGGCTGCCCGTCCGAGGTCATGAGGGTGCCGTTGATCGCGGCGAAGGAAGGGAGTGCGGCGAGGCAAAGGACGAGCGTGGCAAGAGCGAGCAGCGGTCGGCGCATGATGCAGATTATGACGCCCGAAATCCGCGGTTGTTCCCGCGCGTTGCCCGCCATGAGATGCGAGCCGCCATCCTCTTTCTCGCCGCGACGATGTGCACGACCGGGGCGTCCGACGTGAAGCCGACGCCGAGGGCGACTGCGAACGCGACGCCGAAC
>DATELS010000648.1:0-13221 GCA_035276365.1 Thermoanaerobaculia bacterium | reverse complement strand
CGCCGCAACGAGCGCGCCGCGGGACTCGACTTCTACATTTACTTCGTGGCCGGCCAGTTGGCCGGCCGCGGAGACGTCGACAACATCTATTCGCCGGAAACGCAGTCGCGCATCGGCGATGAGTATTTCGAACGCGCGCAGCGATCGACTTCGGAGTTGCGCAAGTACGACGCGCAGCGCCGTCGCCGCCTCGACAACGTCTCCAGTCCGTTTCTCTACACGACGCTGCGTTGGGTGAGCCGCGACTACGAGCGCGCGCTGCGGCAGGATCACGTGCTCGTGCTCTGCGCGTTCATGGCCGCCGTGCTACTGATCGCGCGGCGCGTGCGACTGTCCTGGCCGGCGGCGCTGTTTCTGCTCGCGGCGCTGCTGTTGTACTACCGCGGTTTCGAGGCCGATCTGCGCGTCGGCAACGTGAACTCGCTGCAGCTCTTCGCGATCGCGACGGCGTTGTGGTTGCCGCCGATCCTCGCCGGCGCGGTGATGGCCATGCTGCTGCTGTTCAAGCCGAATGTGATCTTCGTCGCGTTGCTGCTGTTCGTTGCGCACGATCGGAAGCGATTGCGGCTCGAGGCGATCGGCGGTGCGATCGGCGCCGTGATCGCCATCGTTGCTGCGGCGATCAGCTACGGCGGCTTGCATGTGTGGGTGCAGTGGCTCACCGCGGCGAATCAGTTCTGGCATCGCATCCCGACGCGCATGGAGCGCAACGTCACTCCCGCGCTCGCGCTGTTCGAGCAGCACGGCACGTGGCCGAGCTACGCCATCGCCGCGGTGCTGTGCGCGATCGCGGTGCTGGCGATTCGTCGCGGACGCACGCGCGATGATGTGCTCATCGCCGGCACGGGCATTCTGATCTACCTCATGTCGGCGACGGTGGTGTGGCTGCACTACATGGTGCTCGTCATTCCCGTTGCCATCGCGCTGATGCGCTGGCGCGTGACTGCCGTGATTGCGCTGCTCGCGCTCCTCGCGATCGCCGAGGTGCCGTTCGAGATGATGATCGGGAAGCCCGCGGCGCCGGTCGAGGCCATGCTCATCGCGCCCGCGCTCCTCGAGCTGTACGTCTGCACGATCTGGAAGTTGTCAGACCGGAACCCAGCCGCCGCTCGCGCCTGACTTGCGCGCCGCGTCGAGCACGCGCTGCTGCATCAGGCCATCCTCGAATGTCGCCGCGGGTGCGAGTGCAGTGCGATCGCCATCGTCGATCGCGGAGCGCAGTGCGCGTCCGAGGTGAAGGGTGCCGGCGCCGAAGGCACCGCCGGGCGAGTTGCCGGGACGCTTCTCCAGCGCGCCGCCTGCGATCGCGTGGAACGGCGAGCCTCCCATCGACAGCAACACCTCTTCGCCGACGAAGCGCATCGCGCCTCGCTCGCCGTGAATCGTCATCACCGCCGCCTCGTCCGGTCCCGACGACACCGCGCTGAACGTGAGCGCCGCGACCACGCCATCGCGCATGCGCAACTGCACCGCGGTCCAGTCGTCCGCCGTCACCTTGCGCGTCGCGTCCTCGAACGGGCGCTCGTCGATGATCGTCGTCACCAGCGCCTGCGCAGCCTCCGGCTCCAGTCCGAAGTAGCGAAGCGCGTCGACGAAGTGCGAGCCGACCGCGCCCCAGATGCCGCCGCCGCGACTCGAGTCCGCCCACCAGTTCCAGGCGCGGTTGCGATCGCCACGCGCCGGACTCGAGTACCGCACCTCTGCGTAGCGAATGCCGCCGAGGTCGGGGATGCGCTCGCGCGCCGCACGCCAGGAGGGGAGGAAGCGCAGCTCGTGATCGATGAGCGTGATGCGATCGGGGTGCTTCCGCGCCGCAGCGACCAGCTCCTCCGCCTCCGCGACGTTGAGCGCGGTCGGCTTCTCGCACAGCACATGCTTGCCGGCCTCGAGCGCGGCCAGCGCCATCTCGCGATGCTCGGACGGCGGCGTGACGATCGAGACGAGGTCGACGTCCTCCGCGCTCACGAGCGCGCGCCAGTCGTCGCGCGAGCCCGCAATCCTCACCACCTCCAGCCCCGCCTCGCGGAACGTCGGCACCTGCACGCGCGCGCCCCAGCCGGTCCCGACAATACCGATTCGCGCCATCTTTTCTCCAGTTTGGCAGCAGCCTTGAAGTAGTTCCGGACATGAACCGGAGGCCCGATCTTATCGTTCCGATCCGCGATCGGAGGCAGCACAAGCGATACCTGACGCTCAAGAACGCCGCGATCGCGAGCGCAATCGCGTTCGTCGCCTTCATCGGCGTGTCCATTTACTCCGAGGTACGGAGGCCGGGGACGAGCGACTACGGACGCATCGCCGCGCGCGAGCTTCCGCCGCCGCCGACCGCGCAGAAGCCGGTCGACGTCGTGCGCGAAGCGCCAGCCATCAACGACGAGGCGCACGCCGATCCGATGCTCGTCGAGCCGATGGGCCGCGCGCAGTGGCTCGGCGACGAAACGTCGAACGCCGCCGTGATGATCACGCCGACCGCATCGACGCCTGTGGCCACCGTCCGCGGAAGCGGCGTCGCCATCGTCGACGGCCCGCAAGGCGTGACGATCGTGCAGCAGCAGCAGAAGCGCGCGGTGTTGTCGGGTGGGTTCGGCCGCCGCTGAACTGCTACACAATACGCCGCGCATGACCGACATCACTTTCGGCACCGACGGCTGGCGTGCCGTCATCGCCGAGCAGTTCACCTTCGACACTGTCCGCCGCGTCGCGGATGCGATCGCCGTCGCCGCGCGCGGACTGCAGCCTCCCGCCGGCATCGACCCGAACGCGCTCCTCGTCGGCTATGACCGCCGCTTCCTCTCGCGCGACTTCGCGAGCGTCGTCGCGGAGTCGCTGCGCGATGCCGGCTATCGCGTGATCGTCTCCGATCGCCCGACGCCCTCCCAAACCCTCTCCTTCACCGCCAAGCACCGCAAGCTCCTCGGCGGCGTGATGGTCACCGCGAGTCACAATCCCGCGAAGTACAACGGACTCAAATTCAAGGCGTGGTACGGCGGCTCCGCGCTGCCGGAGACGTACGCCGCGATCGCGTCGAGCGTCGGCAAGCGCGACGCGCGTGAAGGCGGCTCGATCGCCGAAGAGAACATCCTCGACGACTACATCGACGCGCTGCGCGGACAGCTCGATCTCGCGCTGCTGAAGTCCGCGAAGCTCGGCATCCTGCACGATCCCATTCACGGCGCGGCCTCCGCCATCCCCTCCAAAGTCCTCGGTATCGACTACATCGGCGCGCAGCGCATCTTGAGCCGCAAGCAGCAGCCGTTCGAGACGACTGTCGTCGACGGCATCCGCGGCGAGATCAACCCCGCGTTCGGGGGCGTGAATCCCGAGCCGATTCCGGAGAACCTCGTGGCATCGCAGAACGTGATGCTCACCGGCGAGTACGACCTCGCCATCTGCAACGACGGCGACGCCGACCGCCTCGGCATCCTCGACGAGCGCGGGAACTTCGTCTCGCCGCACAAGATCATCTCGCTGCTCGCGTTGTACCTCGTCCGTGAAAAGAAACGCGCGGGCGAGATCGTGAAGACGTTCTCCACCACGCGCCTCATCGAGAAAGTCGCCGCGAACCTCGGCGCGACGCTGCACGAGACGCCGATCGGCTTCAAGTACGTCGCCGACCTCATGCTCGCGCGCGACGTGCTCGTGGGCGGCGAGGAGAGCGGCGGCATCGGCTTCGGCGCGTTCATGCCGGAGCGCGACGGGATCCTGTCAGGACTGCTCGTCGCGGAGGCGGTGGCGCATTACGCGCTGCCGATGAGCGACATCATCCGCCGCATGGAAGAGGAGTTCGGGGCGCTGCACTACGACCGGCGCGATCTCCATCGTCCGATGCCGCAATGCGCGCGTCTCATCGAGCGCGTGCGCGCGGGCGAGCTCGATGACGCATTCGGCGTCGCGTTCGCGAGCCGCGAGGAGAAGGACGGCGTGAAGATGAACTTCGCGGACGGCGGATGGATCCTCTTCCGCAAGTCGGGCACCGAGCCGATCATCCGCATCTATTGCGAGAGTCCGGATGCGGACGCCGTGCAGCGGATGCTCGCCAAGGCAATCGAGGAGCTCGACCGAACCGTTTGAGCCGAGCGTGCCTCTTCATCGATATGAAGAGGCTCTACGCGATTCTCGCTGTCCCCGGGTTCCTGTTTCCGCTCGCACAGCTTCTGCGCGGCATCGACGTCCCGACGCTCTTCACGAGTCCGGTCGCGTCGATGTTCGCTGCCGATCTCACGATCTCCTGCATCGTCTTCTGGATCTTCGTCTACAGCGAACGCGCGCGCGTGCGGCGTCCGTGGCTGTACGTCGCGTTCACGCTGCTCGTCGGTCTCTCGTTCGCGCTGCCGATGTTCCTGTTCGCGCGCGAGCGGGCGCTCGCCGCATCATGAACGCGACATGGACGCGGAACGGAGGCTCGTGCTGCGCGCGCAGTCGGGAGATCGCGAGGCCTTCGATCTCCTTCTGCGCGACGTCGCCCCGCGACTCCTCGGCTACGTCGCGCGCGTCACCGCGGATCGCGCGCTGGCAGAAGACGTCGTGCAGGAGACGCTGATCACGATCGTGAAGAAGATTCGCTGGCTCCACGATCCGGCGCTCTTCCGCGCGTGGGCGTATCGAATCGCGTCGCGCGAGGCATTCCGCGCGCTGCGCAAACGGCACGCGAGGATCGCGGAGCCGCTCGGCGAGATCGCGTTCGTCGAAGAGCGCATCGATCCGTGGCAGCGCGAGCGTTTGCTCGCATCGCTCGATCGTCTCTCGCCCGCGAGCCGTGCCGTCATCACGCTGCACTACATCGAGGAACTGCCGTTGTCCGAGATCGCCGCCATCCTCGAGCTGAGCATCGGAACCGTGAAGTCACGCCTCGCATACGGACTCGCACAACTGCGAAAGGAGTATTGCCCATGAACGACCTCGAACAGATGCGCGCCAACGCGCTCGCGCAGATTGACCGCGCCGAGCGCTGGTACAAGCTCTGCCTCTTCGGCGCGGTGACTTTCGAAATGCTCTTCACGGTCGGCCTGCTGCTGCTCGTCGACTATCACAACCGCCTGCACCTGCTGCTCGTCTGCTGCACGGGCCTCATCTACATGCCCGTCGTGCTCGGGCTCCTCGCGCTCGGCGCGCACGTGAATCGGTGCACGCTGCGCGTGCTCGCGCGATTGGATGCGGGATCGTGACGCGCTACTGCGTGCCGGCGCGCAGCTCCTCGAGGTGCGCCGCCTTCACGAGCGTCGTGCCCGCGACGATCGACGGATCGGTGTAGCCGAGGGAGGGGAGGAGGAGGGCGGAACGGGCGGCGTCGAGAGCGGCGCGCAGCTCCGTGATGTGCGCGGCTTTGATGATCGAGGGTGACGCGTCGGCGAAGGCCGTCGCTGTGAATCCCGCCGCTGCGCGCATCGCGTTCACCGCCGTGCGCAGCTCGAGGATGTGCAGCGCTTTCGCCGATACGCCCGTGAGCGTGGAATCCGTGAAGATCGTCGTCGTCGCCGCGTCGACGTTGCTGAATGAGCCCGGAGTGCCGTTCGTGACCGGCCGCATCTGATAGACATACGTGCGATTCGGCACGAGCGACGCGTCGGAGTACGACGTGTCCGCGACGGTGGTGATGAGCGCGAACTGCGAGTGGAGCGCGCTGCGATAGAGCTCGTACTCCGTCGCTCCTCCGACTGCCGGCCAGATCAGGCTCACCTCGGATGTGCTGATCGCCGTCGCGGTGAAGGAGGCGGGTACGCCGACGATCGTGATCTGCGCCGATGCCGCATCGACACTCGCCGCGGAGTTGCCGCTCGTGATCGCGCCCGCGGCGAGCGTGTTCGTGAGCACGCCTTCCGCGGTGCCTCTCACGGTCGCGGAGGCCGTACAGCTTCCCGACGCGGGAATCGTCGCGCCGGAGAGCGTCAGCGACGCGCCGTCGGCGACGAGCGTTCCTCCGCACGTGCTCACCGCATTCGCAGTCGTCGCGTTCAGAAGACTGGGCGGATAGTTGTCGACGAATGCGGTGTTCGTGATCGCGTTGGCGTTCGGATTCGTGAGTGTGATCGTGAGGCGCACTCCGGCGCCGAGCGGTGCGGACGCGGAGCTGAACGCCTTCGCCACGCCAGGCGCGAGCAGCTCGTTCACCGTCAGCGTCGCCGAGGAACCGGCGTCGTTCGTGTTGTCCTCGGAGTCGATCGCGCCGGCGGCGATGTCGCTCGAGAAGCTGCCCGTCACATTCGACGTGACGTGCAGCGTGATCGTGCACGTCGAGCTCGCGCCGATCGTGCCGTTCGTGAGCGTGAACGCGTGTTCGCCGGCGTTCGCCGTGAGTGAACCGCCGCATGTCGTCGATGCCGCGCTGCTCGTGTTCACGACGTCGGACGGAAGCGTGTGGCTGAGATCGAAGCTCGCCAGCGCGACGTCGTGCGGATTCATGATCGTGATCGTGAGGTCGGAGGTCTCGTTGCGCAGAATGGTCGCGGGAGAGAACTGCTGCGCGATCGCGAGCGGCGGACGCGCGAGCCCGAACACCTCGCCGAGGCTGTTCATCGCGGCGAGAAGCACCGTCTCGCCATTGGACGTCATCGGAACGAAGCTCCACGCGCGCATGCCGTTGGACGTGAAGTAGTCGAGCGCGAGCTCGCCCTGCAACGCCGGCACGTCCAGCGTCACGGCGTAAATCGCGGCGCGACGCGCGTTGATTTGATCGCTGCCGACGACGAGATAGCCGGCGCCGTAGTCGATCGTCTTGTTGTAGCGCACGGGCGCGGCGATGGTCGTCTTCGTGTACGTGCTCGCGGAGGGGGTGAGCGTGTGAATCGAACCGCCGCTCACGTAGCTCTCGAGGACATAAAAGCGTGAGCCGTCCGTCGTGATGTCGGTCGGCGATTGCGGCGTGTACGAATACACGGCTGCGTTCCCCGTTAGCAAGCCGGCCGTCGTCCGAACCTCGACGTTGCCGGCGACGGTCTCGATCGCAACATGACCGTCGTTCGACTTCGACCAGTCGGAGAAGCCGGTCATCGATGCGGCGAAGATCGGCGACGCGGCATCGGTGACGTCATAGATCTTCGCGTTCTGTCCATCGGAGACGGCGACGTAATACGAGTCGCCGATGCGAAACGAGAACGCACGCACGATTTCGCCGAAGCCGATCGTCTCCGCGGTCATTTGATGGACGAGGTCGAGGTTCGAGTCGACGATGCCGAAGCCGTAGAAGCCATACGCGAGGTAGGTGAGGCCGCGATCGTCGACGTCGAAGTCCATCAGGCGGTCCTGACCGTCGACGAGGACCGTGCTCCAGCCGGGGGAACGATCCGCGTCCACCCAGTCGTCGAACGCGAGGTACTTCTCAGCCGTTCCGAATCGATGAACGCCTGCGCCGCTCAAGGTGAGCATCGGTTCGGTCTTGACGCGGTTGACGAACGTCGACAGCGTCTGCCGCACGAAGGTCGAGCCGACGATCATGTAGATCGCGTCGCGCTCCGGCACCACGCGGATCGTGCGCGCGCGAAACGTGCGCGGGCAGCATTGGAAGTCAGGCGTCGACGAAGAATCGAGATAGCGGCCCGCGTAGGACGTCACCGGCAGAGTGAACGGTCCGGTGGGCGTCGCGGCGTTCTGGCCGAGGAGCGCGGATGCGGCAAGGCAGACGGCAAACAGCGACGCGAGGCGGATGGCGCGCAATGGGATCTCCGATGGATTTTGGACGTCCGCGCGCCCGAACAGCGCGTGCTACGATTCTATTCGCTGAAGCGGCGACCCATCCTCGGGCGTCGACTCCTACCTCAACTCTGGAGCAGACGTGTCGACACCTGAGACCCAGCCGCGCACGCAGTTCACGCGCGAGAGCATCATCGACGACTATCGCGTCGCCGTGCGCAGCCGTCACGCCAGCCTCATCGGCCGGCGCGAGGTCCTGACCGGCAAGGCCAAGTTCGGCATCTTCGGCGACGGCAAGGAAGTCGCGCAGCTCGCGTGGGCGCGCGCGTTCCGCCGCGGCGACTGGCGCTCCGGCTACTACCGCGATCAAACCTTCATGCTCGCCCTCGGCATCGCCACGCTCGACGAATTCTTCGCGCAGCTCTATGCCGACGCCGACGTCACGCACGATCCATGGTCCGCGGGACGCTCGATGAACGCGCACTTCGCGTCGCGCTTCGTCGACGACGAGGGACGATTCATTCGGCAGACCGACGCGTACAACATCTCCGCCGACGTCTCGCCGACCGGCTCGCAGATGCCGCGGCTCGTCGGACTGGCGTGGGCGTCGCGGCTGTATCGCGAGCTCGGCATCGAAGGCGCCGACGCGTTCTCGCGCAACGGCGAAGAGATCGCGTGGGGCACGATCGGCAACGCGAGTTGTGCCGAGGGGATGTTCTGGGAGTCGGTGAACGCGGCGGGAGTGATGGGGATCCCGATGATCGTCTCCGTGTGGGACGACGGCTACGGCATCTCCGTCGCCAACGAGCACCAGATCGCGAAGGACAACATCTCCGAAGTGCTCAAGGGATTTCAGCGCGAGCCGCGCTCGAAGAGCGGCTTCGACATCTACACCGTCAAAGGCTGGGACTATCCCGCGCTCTGCGAAACGTACATCGCCGCCGCGACGATCACGCGCAAGGAGCACGTCCCCGCGCTCGTGCACGTCACGGAGATGACGCAGCCGCAGGGACATTCGACGTCCGGCAGCCACGAGCGCTACAAGTCGAAAGAGCGACTCGAGTTCGAAGTCGAGTTCGACGGCATCAAGAAGATGCGCGAGTGGATGATCGCGCAGGGCATCGCCGACATGGCGGAGCTGGATGCCATGGAACGCGACGACGTCGCCGCCGTGCGCGATGCGCAGCGCCGCGCGTGGGAGGCGTACCGCGTGCCCATCGATGCCGAAGTCCGCGACGCTCTCGCGATTCTCGACCGCCTCGGCGCGAACGAGTTGAAGAGCGAATTGCAACGCAATCAAGCGCCGTATCGCCGCGACGCGGTGCGCGCCGTCGCGAGCGCGCTCGTCACGAAGCGCGATAAAGACGCGGCGCAGTGGCTGCGCCGCAAGATGGGCGAGGGCGACCAGCGCTACGACGCGCATCTCCTCAGCGAGAGCAGCGAAGCCGCGCTGAACGTCGAGGAAGTGAAGGCGACGTACGCCGATGACGCGCAGGTAATCAACGGCTTCGAGATCATCAACCACTGCTTCGATCACGCGCTGCGCCGCGATCCGCGCATCGTCATCTTCGGCGAAGACGTCGGCCGCCTCGGCGACGTCAACCAGGGCTGCCTCGGACTCCAGGAAAAGTACGGCGAGTGGCGCGTGATGGACACCGGCATCCGCGAGTGCACGATCGCGGGTCAGGCGATCGGCGCGGCGATGCGCGGACTGCGCCCGATCGCGGAGATCCAGTACCTCGACTACATCCTGTACGCGCTGCAGATCCTCAGTGACGATCTCGCCACGCTGCGCTGGCGCTCCGCGGGCGGACAGAAGGCGCCGGTGATCATCCGCACGCGCGGACATCGACTGGAAGGCATCTGGCACTCCGGCTCGCCGATGGCGGGCATCCTCGGCCTCGTGCGCGGGATGCACGTCTGCGTGCCGCGGAACATGACGCAGGCCGCGGGCTTCTACAACACGCTGCTGCAGTCGGACGATCCGGCGATCGTCGTCGAAGTGCTGAACGGCTATCGCTCGAAGGAGAAACTGCCGGCGAACATCGCCGACTTCAAGCTGCCGCTCGGCGTTCCGGAAATCGTGCGCAGCGGTAACGACGTCACGCTCGTCTCGTACGGCGCGACGCTGAAGATCGTGATGGAAGCCGCGGAGCTGCTCGCGCAAGTCGGCATCGATGCGGAAGTGATCGACGTGCAGACGCTGCTGCCATTCGATCGCCGCGGCATGATCGTGGAGTCGCTGAAGAAGACGAGTCGCATCGCGTTCATCGATGAAGACGTGCCGGGCGGCGCGACCGCGTTCATGATGCAGAACGTGCTCGATCGCGATCACGGCTACGACTGGCTCGACTCCGAGCCGCTCACGATCGCGGCGAAGGAGCATCGCCCGTCATACGGCTCGGACGGCGACTACTGGTCGAAGCCGAACCGCGAGACGATCTTCGCCGGCGTGTACGAGCTGATGCGCGAGGCGAATCCGCGGAAGTATCCGGCGTTGTTTTAGCGCCGGGCGTACCATACGCACATCCCGTGACCCTCGTCCCCGGTACTCGCCTCGCGACGTACGAGATCACCGCGCTTCTCGGCGCGGGCGGCATGGGCGAGGTGTACCGCGCGCATGACGATCGCCTCGGACGCGACGTCGCGCTGAAAGTGCTCGCGCCGCGGCTCACGAGCAATCACGACGCGGTCGCTCGCTTCGAGCAGGAGGCGCGCTCCGCGTCCGCGCTCAGCCATCCGCACATCCTGCACATCTACGACGTCGGCACCGCAAACGACACGCGGTACATGGTCATGGAGCTCGTCGACGGCGAGACGCTCGCGGCGAAGATCCGCGATTCACGCGTCACGCTCGAGCAGATCCTCGGCTGGCTCGCACAGGTCGCGGACGGTCTCGCGAAGGCGCACGAGCACGGGATCGTGCATCGCGATCTCAAGCCGGACAACATCATGATCACGCGCGACGGCTACGCGAAGCTGCTCGACTTCGGACTGGCAAAGCTCGTCGAGCCGCCGGTGCTCCCGGACGACGTCACCGTCGCCGGATCAGGACCGCGCACGACGCCCGGCATCATCATGGGCACGGTCGCGTACATGTCGCCCGAACAGGCGCAGGGCCGCGCCACCGACGCGCGCTCGGACATCTTCTCGTTCGGCTGCATCCTCTACGAAGCTGCGGCGCGACGGCGTCCGTTCGACGGCGCGTCGACGGTCGACACGCTGCATCGCGTCATCTACTCCGAGCCTGACTACGCGCCGCTCGCCGACGGTCTCGCCGCGATCGTGCGGAAGTGCCTGGCGAAAGATCCGGAGGCGCGGTACGCATCGATTCGCGAGGTGCCACGCGAGCTGCGCGCGATGCCGGTCACCGGCGCCGTCGCCACCGTGCCCGCGCCCGCGACCAATGTCATCGCCGTGTTGCCGTTCGACGATCTCAGTCCCGGACGCGACAACGAATACTTCGCGGAAGGACTCGCGGAGGAGATCACGTCCGACCTCTCGCGCATCCGCTCGTTGCGCGTGCTCTCGCGCGGTGCGACACGCCAGTATCGCGGCGACGACAAAGACGTGCGCCGCGTCGCGACGGAGCTCGGCGCGGTCTACGTCATCGACGGCGGCGTGCGCAAAGCGGGACAGCAGCTTCGCATCACCGCGCAGCTCATCGACGCGCGCTCGCTCGAGCAACTCTGGTCGGAGAAGTACAGCGGCACGGTCGACGACGTCTTCGACATTCAGGAGAAAGTCGCGCGCTCGGTCGTCGAGCAACTGCAGATTCAACTCACGCCGCGCGAGAACGCGGCGCTCGCGAAGCGCTCGATGTCGAACGTCGCGGCGTGGGAGTGCTATCAGCGGGCGCGCATGCAGCTTCTCCGCTTCGACGAGCAGGGACTGAACGCGGCGCTGAAGGAGATCGAGAACGGACTCGCGATCGCCGGACCGAACGTCGCGCTACGCGCGGCCGAGGGGTACGTGTATTGGCAGTACTACAACGCGGGGATTCGTCCCGATCCCGCGTACATCGAAAAGGCGGCGACGATCGCGCGCGACATTCTCGCGCAGGAGCCGGACTCGCCGCACGGGCATCGCCTCATGGGCATGGTCGCGTTGCAGCAGCAGCATGTCGAGGAGGCCGTCCGGCATCTGGAGAAGGTGCTGACGCGCGAGCCGAACGACGCCGACGCCCTCATGTACCTCGGCTTCCTCGGCTTCGTGCGCAGGCGCATCAACGCGCCCGCCTACGCCGAGCGGCTCGTGACCATCGATCCCGTCGGACCACTCACGCAACTGCTGCTCAGCTTCGTCGCCCTCAACGAGGGCCGCGCCGCGGACGCGCTGCCGTTCGCCGAGCGCGCGCACGGCGTCGGCGACGCGATCTACGGCTACTTCCACGTGCAGGTGCTCGCGGTCCTCGGCCGGATCGACGAGGCATCCGCGGTCGCCGATGCGATGCGCGAGAAGGCGCCGGACGATTTCTTCGCCGCGCTCGCGGTCGCACTCACGCGCGCAGCGGCGGACGACAAGGACGCGATGCGCGAGGCGCTGACCGAAGAGGTGCTGCACGCCGCGCGCGCCGATCTGCAGTACTCGTCGTGGGTGGCCGAGGTGTACGCGCTCGCGAACGAGCCCGATCTGGGCGTCGAATGGCTCGATCACGCCATCGCGCGCGGCTACACTGCATGGGAGTACTTCGCGCGCCACGACCGGTTGCTCGACAACCTTCGCGGCGACGCGCGGTTTGCCGCGCTGCTCGAGCGCGCGCGGCGCGAATGGGAGTCATGATCGCGAAAACGCCGGAGCCGCCGTACTACGCCGTCATCTTCACGTCGCTGCGGACCGAGGTCGAGGAAGGGTACGGGAAGACGTCGGATCGCATGATCGAGCTCGCCGCGCAGCAGCCCGGCTTCCTCGGCATCGAAAGCGCCCGCGGCACCGACGGCCTCGGCATCACCGTCTCGTACTGGGAGAGCGAAGAGGCGATCGCGAACTGGAAGCGCCAAGGCGAACATCGCCTCGCGCAGGGACGCGGCGTCGCGAAGTGGTACGAAGAGTTCTTTACGCGCGTCGCGCGCGTGGAGCGCGCGAACTCCTTCACGCGGTCGCCGCGCGAGTAGAGGTTGCAGCGTCGCGCCGACCGCGGCGAGGATCGCGATGCGCGCGACGATCGCCTTTTGCACGATCTCGAAGCTCGTGCGCCCGCTGACGATGAGGATGCGATCGTCGAGCGGCGTCTGCTCGCGAAAGAACGAGCCGAGGACTTTGTCGACGGCGTTGTGGCGGCCGACGTCCTCGCGGATGCGCAGCAGTGCGCCGCTCGCGTCAAAGACTTTCTGCTCGCGGCGAAGTGTTTCGGGGAGCCGCGTTCAGCGCCGCGTCCAGCGTCCGTCGCCGGGCAATGTTGATCGCTGCTTTTCTGAGGCAGCATCGAGCGTCGCGTGCGGCAGAACAAGGATCGTGGCGTTTATCGGGACTACAGGAGCTCGCGCTGCCGGAACGATAGAAACATACTCGTCGTGACGATGAGATGATCGAGAATTTCGACGCCCAGCGGTTTACCTATCCCTACCAGCTTCGCCGTAAAGGCCAGGTCTTGAG
>DATELS010000647.1:0-10262 GCA_035276365.1 Thermoanaerobaculia bacterium | reverse complement strand
ATGCAGCGCACGTCCGAGCTGCGCGATCGCGGAGCTCTCGTCTTCGTCGATGAGCTGGAACGCGCCGGACGTGGCTTCGATCATCTCGCGCGCGTGGCTGAGGATTGCCTTCTCGTTGCGCAACGCGTCCTCTTCCGCGGGATCGAGCTTCGCGGCGGAGATTTCGTCCACTTGATACTTGAGGAGATCGAGACGCAGTGCGCGGTCGCGTTGCGCTTCCGTCATCTCCTGCAGTTGATCGGCGGCGAGCTTCCACTCGCGATGGGCGTCGCGCGTGGTGTCGAGGAGCTCGTCGTGTCCGGCGTATTCATCGACGAGCTCGCGGTACGTCTGTCCCGCGACGCGGAACTGCGACTCGTGCTGGCCGTGAATCTCGAGCACGGCGTCCATGGCCGCGCCAAGCTCGCGGACGGAGAGGGGCGAGCCGTTGACGAGGACGCGACCGCGGCCGCCCGAGGCGATCTCGCGGCGGACGATGAGCTCGACACCGCCCGATTGCACGTCGACGTCGACTCCCAGCGCATCGAGCGATTTCGCGATCGACTTCGGCAGGTGGAACACGGCCTCCGCCGTCATCTTGTCGCTGCCGGCGCGGATCATCTCGCTGGACCCGCGCGCGCCGCGCAGGAACTCGAGGGAGTCGATGAGCAGCGACTTACCGGCGCCGGTCTCGCCGGTGAGCACATTCAGTCCCGCGCCGGGCTCGATGGCGAGCTCTTCGACGATGGCGAGGTTGCGCACCTTGAGATACGTGATCAACGCCAAAAGTCTACCTCGGTGCAGGCAACGACCTTGCTATCTATCGACCTCATGAACGTGAAACGAGTCATGCAGGCGGCCCTCCTGTGCTTCGTGGTCGCATGTTCGAAACAGGAAGTGAAGCAGGCGACGCAGAAGGCGAAGGCGAAGGTGCAGGACGCGTTCGACGTCGCGGTCCCGATCGGCAAGGACGATCCCGCGGGGCGCGAGAAGGAACGCTTCGACGAGAACTGGCGCAAGCTGCGCGGCTTCAGCAACGACAACAAGCCCGCGACTCCGCCCGCGGCGCCGCAGCCGAAGCCGGTCGAGGTGCAGGTGCAGTTCGCGCCGAACGGGAAGGAGTCGTTCAAAGGACTCGACGCGAATGCGATCAACATCGCGCCGGTGGTGATCCCAATCAAAGGCGACGTGGCCGGACCATCCGTGTTGAAGACGCAGGTGTATCTCGATCGACTGCATTTCTCGATCGGCGCGCTCGACGGACGCTGGGGACGCAACTCCGCGATCTCGCTGTGGTGGTACCAGCGCTCGCGCGGCATTCAGGCCGCGGAGGCGGGCGCCGTGGACGAGGCGACGTTCCGCGCTCTCGCGAACGAGACCGCGGGCGCGCCGGCGCTCGTGCAACACACGCTCACGGACGACGATGTGAAGGGACCGTTCGAGTCCATCCCTGACGATGTGTACGAAAAGGAGAAGCTGGACTGCCTCTGCTACGAGTCGAAGGCGGAGAAGCTCGCGGAGCGTTTTCACTCGACGATCGAGTTTCTCGAGCAACTCAATCCCGACGTGAAGCTGAGCGAGGTGAACGCGGGACAGTCGCTGTGGGTGCCCAACGTGCGCGAGGCGCTGACGCAGGATCGGCCGGACATCGCGCGCATCGTGGTGTCGATCCGCGGCAACACGTTCAACGCATTCGACGCCGCGGGCAATCTGGTCTTCCACGCGCCGACGACGCTCGGCTCGAAGTACGACCCGTCCCCGAACGAGTCGACGGACGTCCGCAAGATCACGTTCGACCCGCACTTCCACTATCAACCGACGCTCTTCCACGAAGTCCCGGACAGCGACCCGGAGGCGAACCTCGCCCCCGGCCCGAACTCCCCGGTCGGTGTAGTCTGGATCGCCCTAGGCAAACCGCACTTCGGCATCCACGGCACGTCGGATCCCGACTCGATCGGCTACGCGTCCTCGCACGGATGCGTACGCCTCACGAATTGGGACGCGCAGGAGGTAGGACACCGCGTCGCGCCGGGCGTGACGGTGGAGTTTTTGGACACGGTTCGGGACTCTGGCTAGCCACCGGAACGCCGTCCTCGGCGGCTGATCCGGCGGCGTCCTCGCCGCCGCTTTCGCGCGCGCGGGAGCGAGGACGCTCCCGCATCAGCCGGCGGGGACGCCGGCGTTCCGCTACACGTGACGGTGGAGTTTTTGGATACCGTTCGGGATAGCGCCAGTCACTCGCACGACGAGCCGCGGTTCTTTGCGCTTGGCCGGACGAATCGCAGCCGGCGGTTGTTCGTGGCATTTACCGTGAGACGGACTTTCATTCGTCCCATTTCCGCGAGGGACATGAACGCTCGCGAGCAGAGAATTTATGAAAGCACGAAAGAAGATTCCGACATTCAAGGATGAAGACGCCGAGCGCGAGTTCTGGGGCAAGGCCGATTCGACCGAGTATCTCGACTGGTCGGCCGCTCGTGACGCCGAATCTGCGTCCCACACTTCGCACGATCTCTTTGCGCTTGCCGGAGTCGATGATCGCGGAGCTCAAGCTGCTCGCGAATCAACGAGACGTTCCGTACCAGTCATTGTTGAAGGTGTTTCTCGCGGAGCGCATCAAACAGGAGCGCACGAGCACCGCGCCGAAAACGCGCGCGAAACGCTAAGCGACCGCTTCGCGCAGCGCGTCTGCCGTGATTCCCGGATCCTTCAGGTTTCCGAGCAACGTGAGCGACAGCGATTCCGGATCGACGATCGTCGTCGCTACGGCTTGGATGTCGTCGAGCGTCACCGCGTCGACGTGCTCGATGATCTGATCCGGGGTGAACTGGCGGCCGAAGTAGTATTCCTGGCGGGCGATGCCGGACATGCGGCTCGTCGTCGATTCGAGCGACAAGAGGATCGAACCCTTCAGGTGCAGCTTCGCGGATGCGAGCTCCTCGGCCGTTGCGCCTTCGCGTTTGATCTTGCGCATTTCTTCCAGCGTCAGGTCGAGCACGCGTTTCAGATTCTTCGGCGCGCACGCGGCGTACACCGCCTCGTAGCCGCCGTGCAGGTAGCCGTTGTGATACGACGCCACCGTGTAGACGAGGCCTTCCTTCTCGCGGATGCGTTGGAAGAGGCGCGACGACATGCTGCCGCCGAGGATCGCGTTGAAGAGCGCGGCAGCATAGCGCTCCATCCCTTGTTGCGGATAGCCGCGCGAGCCGAGGCAGAGGTGCACCTGTTCGAGCTCGCGCTTCTCGCGGAGGATCACGTGTTGGCGCGGCGTCGGTGCGGACCACTCGCGGCGGAACGGCGCGCGCGACGTCGCGGGGAAGTGCTTCTCGAGAAACGGCAGCACGTCTTCGAGCCGGATGTTCCCCGACGCGGCGAAGATCACGTTCGATGGCTGGAACGTCTCCTCGTAATGCTCGACGATGCGCGAGCGCTCGATCTGCCGGATCGTGTCCTCCGTGCCAAGGATCGGGCGGCCGAGGGGATGGTCGGGCCAGAACGATGTGACGAAGATCTCGTGCACGAGATCGTCCGGCGTGTCCTCGACCATCTTGATCTCCTCGAGGATCACGCCGCGTTCCATCTCCACGTCGTCGTCATCGAAGCGCGGCGACGTCACGATGTCCGTCAGCAGCTCGAGCGCGATCGGCAACTGCTCGTCGAGCACGTGCGCGTAGAACGACGTGTACTCCTTGCCGGTGAACGCATCGACGTCGCCGCCGAGGATGTCGATGACCTGGGCGATCTCGGCGGTCGTGCGATGCGCGGTGCCTTTGAACACGAGGTGCTCGAGGAAGTGCGACGCGCCGCCGTGCTCCTCCGACTCCACCGCCGAGCCACTGCGCAAGTAGTAGCCGAGGGCAACGGAGCGAACGTAGGGAAGCGTTTCGACGAGGACCGTGAGTCCCGAGGGGAGGATGGTGCGGACGAGCGTCATGCGGCGCGGATTGTACGCGTTACTGCGTCGTCGACAGCGCGGCGAGCCTCATCTGGATCTCGTTGTAGAGATCATCCGCGGTGTACACCCACTCCTCGTAATTCTCCGCGCCGTTGAGCGTAATGAACGCCTTGCCGCTCGCGCGCGGACGCACGCCGATGAACGGTCCGACGTAATCGTCCGGCGACGCGCCCTTGTTGAGCCGCGGAGTGTTGCCGCTCGCGTTCTGATTGTTGTTCGCGCCGGAGTTGAATCCGATCAGCGGATCGTTCGGTCCGGGCGCGGGCGGATTCGCTTGTCCCGTCGCGGGATTCACGGCGCCGGGCGGAACGAGAATCCAATCGTCTTCCTTGCCGGTGATTGGGCACGGCCACTTGCCGGTGCCGCGAAGCATGCGCGGCTCGCGCGCCTCGCGCAGTTGATCGAGACTCACCGGCACGGTGTTGTTGTGCTTCTGGCGCCAGTTGAGGATTCCGCGCGCGAATTGCTTCATCAGAAAGATCGTCTGGCGGTCGCGCTCGCGCTTCATGACGAGCGACCACTGCTCGGGCACCGTGAACGCGACGATGATGCTCATGATCGTGAGGATCACGATCAGTGCAGCGAGGGTGAAGCCCTCCTGCGCGTCAGAGCTCCGAGTACGGGACATTGTCGAGCGTCGCTCCGGGCGCCTTGCTCTTCACGTCGACGACTCCCGGCTCCGACATCGCGTCCGGATCGGTCTCCGCGGGCACCTGGTCGCCTTCGAGGCTGAGAGGATCTTCGCGGAGCTCCTCCCACTCCTGCTGTCCGGTGATCGGATCCTTGGGAATGCTGCGCACGTAGTTCGGTGCGAGCTCCTGCAGGTTCGCCGGGTAGTGCTGCTTGTCCGCGTAGAAGTTGTCGATCGCCTTGCGCAGCGTGTAGAGGTTGTCCTTCAGCGCCGCCTCGCGCGCCTTGCGCTGCATGTTCTTGAGGTTGACCATCGCGATGCCGGCGAGGATGCCGATGATCGTGACGACGACGATCAGCTCGATGAGCGTGAAGCCGCTCTGTTTGGAACGATGAACGATGAACGATGAACGATGAACGTCCGGTACGTCGTTCGCGTGGGTCTGTGCTTCGTTCATCGTTCCTCGTTCATCGTTCATCGTTGGGCTACCACTCGTTGTAGTGCGTCTTGCCGTCGAGGGCGAGCGCGGTGGACGTGCTGTGCACTTCGTAGACGTGATCGGCCTGACACGAGCCGCCGACCTCGCATTTGTTCGTCATCGTCGACTCGGGATCGTCCTTCGTCGACAGCACGAACCACTCCTTGCGTCCGGTCATCGGATCGATGAGATCGCGCTCGCGGATGAGATGCACGGTCTTGCCGTCCGACATCTTCACGCCCTTCAGCAGTTCATCGAAGTCCTTCGGATATCCCTCGGAGCCCAGCGCCATCATCTGCGCGGGACGTGCCTGCACGGGCTGTCCGGGCATACCGCCTTGCACGGGCTGCTGTTGCTGCGGCGTGGTCATGAGGTCGTGATAGCGATCGATGGCGTCCGTGATCTTGCGCAGGCGGTCGCGCAGCTCGAGCTCTTTCTCGCGGCGGATGCCGAAGCGCGCCACGGGCAGCGCGATCGCGGAGAGAATCGCGATGATCGCGACCACCGTGATCAGCTCTGCAATCGTGAAACCGCGCAGGACCGTCCGCCGCATTTACTGAACCTTTGCTCTCCCGCCCGACACCGCGGCCGCGACGGCAGCGCCGTTCGCCGCGTGCAGATCGGGATTGTCCATGACGAGGAATGTGTCGCCGGACACGCCGCCGTGCACGCGCAGCACGAGCACTTCGCCGCCGCCCGCGAACGCGAGCGGCTTGCCGTCCGACGACTTCACGGTGATCGAGCCCATCTCGCGATTCACGGTCACGATCGGCGGCAGCGCCGGATTCACCGACAACGCCGCGCCGACCGAAACGTCCATCACATCCATCGCGCGCGGGTCGTAGCGGAACGCGAGCTGCTCCGTCGTCAGTCCCGCGAGATCCATTCCGATCACGCTCCACAGCTTCGTCTCGCCCGCGCTCAGGCTGATCGTCGACGGCTGCGGCGCAATGCGCGGCGCGAGCCGCAACGACGCGGTATCGGGATCGGGCATCTGCTGCACGGCGATGGAGTTGCTTGCCACCGCCATCGACTTCGGCGGATTGATCACCGCCTCGGGCGGATTGTTCGATGGCTGCGGCTGATCGCGGCGGAACGGATCGTTCGGCATGCCGTTCGTCGGCGGCTGCGGCGGTGCCGGCTGCGCCTGCGGAGGTGTGTTCAGACCGCCTTCCGGCTGGATGTAGTTGCCCGGTTCGCCGTCTTCGGTCGTCTGCAGATTCTGCGTGAACTGCGAGCGCGTCGGAACGAACGGATCGCCGCCGCCGCCCTGCGACTCGATGCGCGGAGACACTCCGCGGAACGTGAGGTTGTTGCCCGTGCCCACCCACATCGGCGCGAGGTCTTCCTCGGTGATGTCGGGGATGCGGATGATGTGCGGCGTCATTGTCAGCACGAGGTCCGTGCGGCGATCCGTCGTGTCGTTGCGCGAGAACAGGCGCCCGATGAACGGGATGTCGCCGAGGAAGGGAGTCTTCGTGCTGGAGTTGGTCTTCGTCTCCTGAATGAGGCCGGCGAGGAAGTTCGTCTCACCGTCTTTGAGGCGGATCGTCGACTCGATCGTGCGCGTCGCGAAGCTCGGCTGCTTCTGTCCCGCGAACTCCACGGACTCGCCGGGGTTCGAGACCTCGACCGTCAGCTTCAACGTGACCTCGCGGTTGTGATGCACGCGCGGCTCGATGCCGACCTTGATGCCGACGTCCTGGTACTGGAACGACGTGTACGGCGCGGTCAGCGACGGATTGTTGCCCGTCGTCGTGCCGGGGTTGTAGCCCTGAATCGTCGTGACGGGAACGGGGATGCGCTGGCCGATGTGCAGCGTCGCCTTCTCCCCCTCGGAGATGCGCAGCTCCGGATTCGCGAGCAGCTCGCTGTTGCCGAGCGACTTGAGGAGCGAGTACGTCGCCTGCGGAATCGTGAACGTCACGTTGTTGCGCAGATCGTTGAGGCTGCCGACGACGCGCGCGATGTCATTGAGATTGCCGCCGGTGAACGGCTTGCCGTCCGATCCGATCGGCGTCGCGGTCGCGGACGAGCTCGTGCCGTTCGCGTTCGGGAAGCCCGTGATCGCGAGTCCGATGTCGCGCAGGCGTGTGACGTCGATCTGCACGAGCTCGACCTGCACGACGACTTCCGCCTTCGCCTTGTCGTTCGCCTCGATGATCTTCTCGGCGATGCGCACCTTGTCCGCGGTGTCGCGGATCGTGATCGCGTTGAGCGCCTTGAGCGGGAACACGTTGCGCGCCTCGATCATCGTGCGCACGACGTTCGTCACCTGCTCGGCGTCTCCGTTCGAGAGATAGAACGTGCGGATGACGAGGTCTTCGTAGTCGCGGCGCGCCTGCGGGTTGTCCGGGACGACGATGATCGTCTTCTCGTCGAGCACTTTGTAGAAGTGATTCGCGGCCTGCATGACGCGCTCGAGCGCGGCCTGCGCGGTGACGTCGCGCAGCTCGATCGTGATGCGATCGTCCTTGATCGCCTGATCGAAGAGCACGTTGATGCCGAAGGCGTTGCCGAGGGCGCGGTAGATGTCTTTGACGGGCGTGTCGCGGGAGAACGTGAGCGAGATCGGCTCGTTCGACGCGGGATTGAGCTGCGGAGGCTGCGCCTTCGTGATCGCCGACTGCGCGCGCTTCTTGATCTCGTCGACCGAGACCTGTTCCGAGGCAGCCTTGCGGATGTCCTCGATCATCTTGACGGCCTTCATCAACTCGACCGCGGCAAACTGGTTCGTCGGATCGAGACGGACCGTAATCTCGAACTCCTGCACCGCGAGCTGCGCGAGGCGCACCTGGTCCGGTCCCTTCGTCGTGTCGGCGGCGGAGCGCAGCGACTTGCCGCGCTCGAAGTGCGCGCGCGACGACTCGCGCTTCGCGCGATCGAGCGACAGCTTGTAACGCTGGTTGCCCGGATCGATCTGGAGCGCCTTCTCGTATTCGACGACGGCGACGTCCCAGTCCTTCGTCTCTTCCGCGGTGCGCGCCTTTTTGTAGGCGCTGAAGCTGCCGCACGACGCGAGAGTCAGCAGGATGAAGCCATGCGCGGTGATTGTCTTCAGTCGATTCATTCTCATGAGTTGTTCCACACGTTGTGACGCTCGCAGCGTCGAAACGTCACTGATTGCCCAGCGGCACGCGCTGCGTCACATCCGGCGGAAAACCGACGTAGCCGATCTCCGCCGACTCGATGCCGATGCGGCGCAGGATGAACTTGCCTTCGATCGTTTCGCCGACGCGCGCGTTGACGATGTCACCTTCGCGCGCGAACGTCGCGATCGGATTCTTCGCCGAGCCGAACATGCCGATGAACTTCCACGTGAACTGCGGCGGCACAGGCGGCGGAGGCGGCGGCGGCACCTCGGGCGTCTGCTCGCAGGCCGTACCGATGCCGTCCTGATCGATGTCGCGCTGATCGGGATTCGGCGTGCTCACGCAGTTGTCGCGAAAGTCGGGGATGCCGTCCTTGTCCTGATCGGGAGGCGGCGGGGGCGGCGGCGCGGGTTGGGGCGGCGGCGGTGGAGGCGGCTCTTTGTACGCGAAGAGATTGCGCTGGCTGCTGTAGCTGCCGCTCTCCGCCTCGAGGAAGTCGAGGCGCACCGGCTCGACGCCGGGCGTCTGCGTGCCGACCGTCGTGCGGTCCGCGACGCGGTCCGTGCCCGCGGCCGCGACGGTGTCGCGCGACTCCGGCGCCGCGAACGTGTAGATCGCGAACACGACGGCGACGAGCAGCAGCACCGCGGCAGTCCAGGTCTTCCAGTTCATCGAGTTCATCACAGACGCTTGTCACTCGCCGCTGCTTCCGGCACATCGGCGCGGAACAGCGTCTTCAAATGGAGATTCAGAGTCAACGACTGATCGCCCGCGGACGCGAGTCCGATCTTGTCGATGATGACGAACTGCCGCGACAGCTCGAGCAGGTTGATGAGCCGGCGCACCTGTTCGTACGTGCCGATGACGGAGAACGTGATGCCGACTTCGTTCGCGCCCAGCGACTCGCTCCTGCGCCGCGAGTTCGCCTCGGTCACCACGTCGGCTGTATCGAAGGAGTAGCTGTCGGGCTTCAGGTTGCTCGCCGTCGCGAGGCGCTTCACCTCGGCGATCATGAGCGTCAGCCGCTCCTGCTGCGTCGACCAGTGCTCGTCGTATACGCGCTGCACGTCCTTCTCCACCTTGCGGTAGTTCTGAAACGTGGCGTCGGCGCGAATGCGCGCGGCGCGTGCGCGCTCGAGCTCCTGCTTCGCGTCTTCGAGCCGCGTGTCGAGGGCGTCGAGACGGCTCTGATACTGCACGCGATACGTGAAGAAGAAGATCGTGTTCGCCAAGAGGACGATGGCGAGGACGACGAGGAGAGTGAGCTTCTCGCGCCAGATCATCGCTGCGCTCCCCGGCTCGACGACGTGCGCAGGATCGGCACGCGCGGCCCCTGCGGGATGTACTGCGCGGTGAGATCGAACGTGTAGCCGCCTTCGACCGCCTGCTCGCGCGTCGGGAACGGCTTGAGGAATCGCGGATCGCGGTTCATGCGATTGATCGTCGTGATCATGCCGTCCGCGGACTTCGACGCGAACTGCAGCGAGAGCACGATGTTGCCGTCCGAGCCGAAGCTCGGACCGACGGAGATCAGTCGCACGTCATCCGCGAGCACGGACTCGAGCTCGTCGAGCAGGCCGCTCCACGAGAACGCGCGCTCGGCGAGCTTCTGGTTCACGAACTTCGTTTGATTGTCGAGGCGCGCGAGATCGAGGCCGGCCAAGCGCTGACGCGCCGCTTCTTCCTTGCGGCGCTCCTGCTGCGCGAGCGCTTCCACGCGGTCGATGTCCGCGCGCGTGTTCTTCGTCTCGCGGATGTAGCGATAGTACGTGTCGATGTTGTTCAGCATCAGGAACGCCGCCACGAGCGACGCCGCGACGACGACCGCGTACACCGGGCGATAGTCCCGATAGGGACGCGAGGCGAGGTTCAGATGGATGGGCTTCAACCGGTGAACACTCCTGTGCAGGCGGCGAGCTCCGCATCCATGCCTTCGAGGCCGGAGGGAACGTCTTCGACGAGGTCGCGCAGACGCACGCTCCGGACCTGCGTGTTGAATTCTTCGGCGAGTGTGGCGTGCACGTCGGCGCCGCGCTCGCCGGCGACGTAGCAGTTCGCGAACGACTCAACGGACAGCGAGTCGCGGAGATAGCTCGCCGAGAGGCGGATCTCCTGCTCGGCCGTGCG
>DATELS010000646.1:0-2029 GCA_035276365.1 Thermoanaerobaculia bacterium | reverse complement strand
TGTCCGCTGCGTTGCGGACGCCTTTGTCTTGGTAGCAGTTATTGAACAGCACGTGCGTGCGCTTGGTCTCTCCGGCGAGGTCGAACAGGCGCGGAGCCCACTCCTTCAGCTCTTTCTTTGAGTACAGGTAATCGAAGCGCTCCGCGACCGTGATGCCTTTCTTCTTCCAGTTCTCATCGTTATGGCCGTGGAAGCGAACGACCGCGAGCTCCTTCGATGTCGAGGCGACGACCGGAGGGATGCTCGACGCGAATCCTTGCGGCATGTCGACGCTGACGTAGGTCAGGTCGTTCTCCGTTAACCAGTCGAGCGTCCACTTGATGTGCTCGTCTGTGTCCATCCATGTCTTCTGCCGGAACTCCACCGCGATGCGGTAGTCGGGGAGCTTCTGCGCGCATGCAAGGATGTAGTCCTTGTTCTCCGGCGCGGGCGTGAACCATTCGGGAAACTGGAACAGGATCGCGCCGAGCTTGCCGGCGGAGTGAAGCGGCATGAGCGCCGAGCGGAACATCTCGAAAACTTGATCGATCACGGCCGGGTCGAGATCGCGCTGATAGACGGTGCGCTTGTCGCCGGCGGCCTCGCGCAGATCCTTCGGCAGCGCGCGCACCTGTGCGGGGTGCTGCGTCATCAGCGAGAACGCCTTCACGTTGAACGTGAAGTGCGCAGGGGTGCGCTCCACCCACAGTGCGGCGTTCTTCTCCGATGGCAGCGCGTAGTACGACGAATCCACTTCGACTAGCGGGAACTGCGACGCGTAGTACGCAAGGCGTCCCTCGGCTGTCTTCGCGTCTTTCGGATACCAATCCGTCGCGAGCAGCGTCTTGTCCGTCCAGGAGGAAGTGCCGACGAGGATCTCGCGCTTCTTAGCCATCCTGCGGCTCTACTGGGCGAAGTAGCGCCCTACGATCCGCTCCGAGATCATCGTGGCGACCGCTTGCGCGGTCATCGTCGGATTCGGTCCGCCGATGCCGTTGGGGAAGATGCTCGTGTCGCAGATGAACAGGCGCGCGACCGCGTGGGCCTCGCCGCTCGGATCGACAACCGACGTGAACGGGTCGCGACCCATGCGCATCGTGCCGTGCTGATGCACGGTCGAAGCAGGCGCGTCCGCACGGTGGATCGAGTCGGGATCCGCGCCGGCGCCGATCAGACATTCGGCCGCGCGCCGCGAGAGCCAGTCGCGCCGCCTCACCGTCTGCTCGCTCGCGCGATATGTCACCAGCGGTGCAGGGTTGTTCTCGTCGGCGACGCCGGGTGCAAGCTGCACACTGCTCTCCGGCAAACCGTCGTCGTCGACACAAACGACGAGCATCAACGTGCGGCGATACGCCTCCATCCGCCGCTTCAACGCGGTCCCCCACGTCCGGCCCGACAACGCCCACGGCCCTTCGCCGGTCACGGCTTTCGGTCCCATCGACGTCGCCAACGCGAAGGTCAGCGGACCGGCACCTTGCGACTCGAAGAAGCCGTAGCCCGGGAACTCCGCGCGCACCATCGAGGTCTGGCCTTCGAACATGTTTACCTCGTCCCGGAACACGCCCGAGATGTAGTCGAACCAGTGCGTCGTGAAGTACTTGCCGACATGGCCGTTGTCGGGAAGGCCGCTCGACAACCACAAGCGCGGTGTTTCCACCGGGCCGCAGGCCATGATGATCACGCGCGCCTCTTGTTCTTTGAGCGAGCCGTCGGCTTCCCGGTACTGCACCGCGCGCGCGCGCAGCGTCCCCTCGTGCTCCTCCGTCACGATCTGTGTGACGAACACGCCGGTGCGGAACTCGCAGCGCTTGGTTTTCAACGCGAGCGGCGCGTAGCTGACGTTCGTGCTGCGCTTCGCGGTCCGCTCCAACGGCGCGCCCTCGACGTTGCGACAGCCGACGATGCACTCGCCGCACTGCACGCACCCGTCCGCGTTGGGATAGACGAGCGGGTCGGCATCTTCAGCGATCGGCAGGATCGCGTTCGGCTGCATCCGCCAGCCGCTCGTGCTGATATCCGGACCGGAGACGTGTCCGATGCCGATCGCTTC
>DATELS010000645.1:0-2729 GCA_035276365.1 Thermoanaerobaculia bacterium | reverse complement strand
AGTCGTCCTCAATGGCTCGTACTTCGACAGGCGCCTCTTGCCCTTCGTCGGTTATCAGCCGGGGTTCGAGCCGTCGGGCGAAGCCATCCGCAAGCGCTTCGGGCTTCCGCCTGCGGCGCCGATGCCGTCGCCCGCCGATGCGAACGCGAGGCGGTTTTATCGCAACTTTCGCGACGGCGATCGCATGTACGTCGAGACGATCGTCGGCACGTCCGCCGATCAGACTGCAGTCGTGCCGGGCATGTTGCGCCGTACCTGGACCGAAAACGGCCGCCGCTATTTTCACTATGGCTCGCGTCTGCCGGAGATGTTCAGCACGTCCGTCTTCTCGGCAAAGTACGCCATCCATGAAGGCCGGTGGAATGCGGTGCAGCTCCAGATCTTCCACCACCCGCCGCATCGATCGAACCTCGACCGGATGATCGCGGCGATGAAGTCGTCGCTCGATTACTACACGGCGACGTTCGGCCCGTTTCCCTATCGCGAGCTGCGCATCATCGAGGTTCCGCCGTACGGCATCAATGCGCGCGCATTTCCGTCGGCGCTCGCGATGTCCGAGGCGAATTTCATTACGCGGTCGGAAAAGGGGTTGGTGGATCTGACGTTCTTCGGGACCGCGCATGAGATCGCGCATCACTGGTGGGGTGGTCAGGTGCGGCCGGCGTACGCGAAGGGCCGCGCATTCGTGAATGAGACGCTCGCCAATTACAGTGCGATGCTCGTGACGGAAAAGGTACTCGGACCGGCCGAGGCGAGGCGCATTTATGACTATCAGATGAATCGGTATTTGACGCTCCGCGGTGAGACCGGACGCGACGTTCCGTTGCTTGAAGTCGACGACCATCCGCATGTCTCGTACGGCAAGGGCGCGGTGGCGATGTACACGCTGCGCGAGGCGATCGGCGACGAGGCGATGAATACCGCGCTGCGCCGCTTCCTGAAAAAATTCGGCGGCTTGGGACCGCCCTATGCGACGTCGCTCGATCTGTACGCGGAGTTGCGTGCCGTCACACCGCCGGCATTGCATCCATTACTCACAGACCTCTTCGAAACGATCACGCTCTGGGACGTGAAGACGCAGCAGGCAACCGCGCGCCGTCTGCCAAACGGACAGTACGAGGTCACGCTGAACGTTGTCGGCCGGAAAATGCGCGCCGACAGCATAGGCCGCGAAACGCCGACGCCGATGAACGATCTCGTGGAAGTGGCCGTCTACACGAAGGACAAAGACGAGCCGATTTACCTCGCGCGCCAACGCGTGCAAAGCGGACAGCAGACGCTGCGCATCGTCGTGCCGCAGGAACCGTCGCGCGCGGGTTTCGATCCGTACGGGAAGCTCATCGAGGTGGAGCGGGGCGACAACGTCGTGGAGGTGGAGACGTCTCGCTGAACGGGCCGCGTCCGTTCAGCGAGGAGCGAGAAGCGCGATGAGGCCGTCCGCCAGCGCGCCGCGCCAGCTCAAGCCGTCGTGGCCGCCGGCGAACTGCTGATAGTGCACCTCGTATCCTTTCGCGAGGAGCACGTCGCGGAGTTGACGCGTCGTCTCGAGAATGCCGCCGCCCCCGCCGTTCGAGTCGCTTTCGAACGTGCCCGCGGTGAGATAGAAGCGCAGCGGAAGCTTCGGACTGGCGAGGTATAGCTTCGCCAGGAAGTTCCCTTCTGTCGTCGCGTCGCGCGAGCCGTCTCCTCCGCGTCCGCGCGACTCGGGACAGAGCGCGCCGCACACTCCGCCGTTGCGCTCGGGCGACCACCAGAACGCGCCCGAGATCGACATTGCGTTGCCGAACGTCTCGGGGTGACGAAGTGCGACGTACGGCGCCGCGATTCCGCCGGCACTGAAGCCGCCTAGTGCGACGTTCGTCGCGTCTTTTGTAACGTTGTAATGCGCTCGCACCCACGGCACGAGCTCCGTCGCGAGAAAATCGGCGAACTCGGGATTGGCGACGAGATCGACGAGACGCCGGCCGGGAAGATTCTCGACGAACACCACGACAGTCGGCTGGATCTTCGAGGCTGCAATGAGATTGTTCAGCGTCGGCAGCCGAAATGTGTCGTCGGACAGGTCTTCGCCGTCGAACAAAATCAGAAGCGCGTTGGGCGGGCCATCTGCCGTGTAAGGGGCCGGCGTGTAAACGGAAAACGGACGATCCAATTTTTGGATATTGCTCCTGATTTGCTGCTTCTCAATCGATCCTCGCGCGACGCCGGGTTTGTCGACGAGCCAGGGTTGCGGCGTGGCTCCGGGCAATTCCGCCACGCTGTGGCAGTCGAACTTGCTCGTATCCGGCGGACACGCGCTCAATGGATGGCGACTGAACGGATCCGCCTGCCGCGTCACCGAGCGTTGATCCGCGCGCGGGCCGTCGGACGTCATGGGATCGTTCGGCGACAGTTGATAGCTGAACCGCGCACCGGCCGGGAGCTTCAACGTCAGATACCAAATGTCCGAGCCCGGAATCGGACGCATCGCATACGCGGAGGGCGCGCCCACGCCCCAGAAAGAACCGATGACGAGGACATTTCTCGTGGCGTGCGTGCTGCGCCAGAGGAAGGTCACGAGTTGATACTTACCGTCCGTGCCGAACGGTTCCACGAGCGGAGTCCCTTGTGCGGCGATCTCTTTCCAGAAGGCTTCCGTGCTGGTCTGGCCGGATTCGATTTGGCTTTTGAGCGCCTGAATGCGGCGACTCGGGTTTGCATCCTCCGGCGGCGCGGGCCGAAGGCGGTCG
>DATELS010000644.1:0-3773 GCA_035276365.1 Thermoanaerobaculia bacterium | reverse complement strand
CAGCATCCGTCGTTTGACGCGTGTGATGTTGGCCGCTCTCATACCCGCCCGAGCACTCGACCCTCCATTCTAACTAGAATCGGGGGAGGAGATGGGCGAGTTGGGACCGAAGTTGTTGCCGTGCGGCCTCGCACTCGCTCCCGCCGACGCGGCGAATTGCGTCCTCGACGTCGCTCGCACGGACGCGTTTCAGTGCGGCATTCGCCTGGCGATCGAGGAGGTCCGCCGCGCGGTTGCGCCGCAGTGCGTGGAGGTGGTGTACGCCGGAACGGGTCCGTACGCGCCGCTGGTGATCCCGCTGCTCGCGGAGTTTCGTCCGGACGAGGTTCGATGCACGTTCATCGATGTGCATCCGGAGAACTTGCATTCGGTCGAACGGCTCTTGTCACGCCTCGGGCTCGAGGATTACGTGCGCGCGCTGTGGCTCGGCGACGCGGCGACGTACCGGCACCCATCGCATTTGCCGCTGCACATCGTGGTGGTGGAGACGATGCAGGCGGCGCTGGCGAAGGAGCCGCAGGTGGCGATCACGCGCAATCTCGTCCCGCAACTGCACCCGCTCGGAGCGCTCGTTCCGGAACGGATTGTCGTCGAGTTGGCGTTTGCGGATCCTCGCGCGTTGCGAGAGGGGCTTGTCGTCGGACGCGCTGCGGAGTTAACGCGACATTCGATCGTCGCGCCGCATTCTTTGCTCATGCCGCCCCGCCCACCCCGTGTCGTGCCGGTTTACCTCACTGGTGTACAGACCTACGGGCCGCATTCCATTCCGCAGGGGGCGTCGGGCCTTACGTCGCCGGTCGTCGTTGCGGAGTTGATGAATGTTGCGGCCGGCGAGAGGGTGCGGTTTGATTATGAGGTGGGTGCGAATCCTCGCCTCGTGGCGAACGTCGTACGATGCTAGCATTGCGCATTACATCACGCGATACCCGATCCCGCCACGGTCATAGTTTCATACTAGGTAAATGCGCTGACATTTGGCTTGGCGACCGTACGCAACGTCTGTGTGGACTTACCGTAACGGGAAGTGGCACGCCGTTTTCTATCAAGCATCAACGAAGAGTTGAATCCGGCCTAACTCACGCCGCAGGCAGCCGTCGCGCCGCTCAGCCGGTCGCACGTGATGCACGAGGTCGGCTGAGCGGGGAGCCGCTAGGCCGCCAGTACGACGGCGATGGCTTAGGTTATTCGTGTGATCGGCGGGATTAGCTCCAACTGCGAGTCGAGTAGCTGTAGGCGGCGCTGTTGTTGAACTTGTATCAAGCCGCTAAGGTGGCTCGGAATTGCGGGCGGACAATGGCAATGTTCGGTCGGCGGCCGATCACTTCGCTATTATGGCAGAACGACGTTGCGCCACGCGAGGAACTATATGAAGGACGTTTCGTCGGAAACCGATATTCAGCCCGATGCCAACCTGTTCGCGACGCTCATGACGCATTTTTGTCATCAGGACGCGCTGATGTGGAGCCGAGTGCAAATTATACTGGCGATTCAGGCGGGTGCTCTTGGAGGCGCGCTATCTGTTACAACGGGCTGGCTCTCTGTTGTGTTGTTGATCGCGGCGGCGATCCTTACAGTTGCTCTAGTCTTCATGATGTTACGCGACGCAGCCATTCGCGATGTTAACGGGCACCTTCTGACCTGGCTCGGTTATGAGCTCGCGAAGAAGTACATCGGTCAAACTGTTCCTCCCGAATTGCTTCGACACGTCGGTGACGATCATGCAGATCCAACGGTTAAGCCTTATCGTCTTGCGCCTCGGCCGCAATGGCCAGCGCCGTTCCGCGCCGCTCGCTTGAACGTAGCTTTGTCCGTCCTTTTGGCCGTTGTAGATATTGCTCTGGCGGTCATCATTGCTTACTTTCCGAGAAGCATCTCTCGGTGATAACCCACGCACGAATGGCAAGGCAGAGAGGTTCATCCGGACCTTGTTACGGGAATGGGCTATGGGTTTTGATCTGCGTGCCTGCGGTCGTAACGGCGAACGGTTCATGGTGCTAATTCCGGGCTCGCGCGTGGCGAACTCACGCGCTTCTTCGCGCAGTGGCCAGACGCATTACACGCCAATGTCGAAGGCTTTTTCACAGCGTCGGTCGCGAGGCAGAGATATCAGCGCGTGAAAGACTTTGACGCTCGAAACCCGGACTAGGCTCGAGCACGTCCCGTTCTCACCCGACCATCCGTTTGACCCTTCAACCTTCCGCAAACCGCAGTGCGTTCGACAGCCTGGGTTACACTCCGAGGACACGCGCAATTTCGAGAACGATCACTCATCGTCGATCGACGAGGACGTGGTTATGCGAGGTCATGATGACATGGATCAAAACGATTCCGATTGACGAGGGCGACGATACGTTGCGGATGGCGAACGAGGCCCAACGAGCGCTCTATCCGCGCGAATACGCCACCTCGGCATTTCCGGATCAGGCGCCGGGAAGCAGTATCGTCGATGCGCATAGCCTCATTCCGGAGGCGCTCTTTCATGCGTTCGCAACGTTCGGCGTGCTCATGTCGCCCGACCTGCCGCTCGAGCGGCGGCAGCACGAGATGATCGCGACCGTCGTCTCGGCTGCGAATCGTTGTCAATATTGAATTGCCGCGCACGCAGAGTTTCTGCGTCGAGTCACGTTGAGCGAATCGCTGGCGGCAGCCATCCGGCAGGACTATCGCACCGCGCCGGTGTCGGAGCAGGACCGTGCGATGCTCGAGTATGCAGTGAAGATCACGCGCGACGCGACTTCCATTCAGCCGACTGATCATGACGCTCTGCGGCGCGTTGGATTCGATGACCGCGGCATTCTGCAGATCACGCTCATCGCCTCGTGGTTCAACTACGTCAACCGGGTCGCCGACGCGCTTGGAGTAGGACGCGAATGAAGTTCGACTAACCGTCCTTCGCCCCCTCCGTCTAACCGAGCATGAGAAAAACTCTGCTCGCCCTTTCTCTCCTCACGGCGGTCTCCTCGTACGCGCTCACCGTCGACGAAATGCTGGCGCGGTTCAACAAGGTGAAGCAGAAGTCCAAGCATCGGCACGGCGTGGTGATGGAGAGGTATGTCAACGTGCACAGCGAGCTCGCGCCGAGCCGCTCCGGCAGCTATGAGGCATCCGACTTCGGACGCACGCTGACGCTCGACGTGCATGCAGACCGAACCGTCACCGGACGCGGCGCCGAGGACGGGAGAACATTCGAGTTGCGCGACGGACGCGTCGAAGGCTCGCACCTCACCGCGACGAAGCGGTTCGCCGACGGCGACACGGAACCTCTGGAAGGCATCTTCATCAACCTCCGGCGCATGGAGGGCAGAACGCCGCAGGACATCGCCTCCGATCGCACTACCTTCGGCCTCGGCGTCACCAGCGTTCACTTCACGTTCGGCGGCTCGACGTTCGACAAGCTCTTCTACGAGCGAAAATGATGCTGTGCAATTCGTGAAGTATCTCCGCGACGCGGTGCGGTCCGGCGCCGTGACGTGCACCTTCCGCATCTGGACGCGCCCGCATGTCACGGAGGGGAAGCGTTATCGCATGGAGGACGGATTCATCGAGATCGACGAGGTTGCGCGGATCACGTTGGACGACATCACTCCGAAGCTCGCGCGCGCCTCCGGCTTCAGGAACGTGTCCGATCTGCTGGCGCTGGCGAAACACGGGCGCGGCGAGAATGTCTATCTGATTCGATTTCATTACATCCCGCCGAACTGAAACTCGCCCCAACGCGGACGCCTACACGTTCGTACCACGCGGCAATGTCCGCGCTTCGTCTGCTCCCGATT
>DATELS010000643.1:0-9805 GCA_035276365.1 Thermoanaerobaculia bacterium | reverse complement strand
AGATCGATCACAGCGAAGGGAAGAGCGGCACGTACTGGTTCGCGCCGATCGTCGCCGATGCGGAAGCTGGCTTCGGCGGAGCGCTGAACGCGTTCGAGCTGATGAAGTCGATGATCGAGGCCGGCGCGGCCGCGGTCCACTTCGAAGACCAGCTCGCCTCCGAAAAGAAATGCGGTCACCTCGGCGGCAAGGTGCTCGTGCCGGTGTCGCAGTTCATCCGCACGCTCGTCGCGGCGCGTCTCGCGTCGGACGTGATGGGCGTCGGCACGCTGATCATCGCGCGCACGGATGCGCATAGCGCGTCGCTGCTGACGAGCGACATCGACGAGCGCGATCATCCGTTCCTCACCGGCGAGCGCACGCCCGAGGGCTTCTTCCGCATCAAGAGCGGACTGGAGATCGCGATCGCGCGCGCCGTCGCGTACGCGCCGTACGCGGACGTGTTGTGGTGCGAGACGTCGACGCCGGACATCGAAGAGGCGCGCGAGTTCGCGGAAGGCGTACACGCGAAGTATCCGGGCAAGCTGCTCGCGTACAACTGCTCGCCGTCATTCAACTGGGCGAAGAAGCTGTCGCAGGACGAGATCGCGAGCTTCCAGCGCGAGCTCGGCGCGATGGGCTACAAGTTCCAGTTCGTCACGCTGGCCGGCTTCCACGCGCTGAACTTCTCGATGTTCGAGCTGGCGCGGCAGTACCGCGACGAGGGCATGGCCGCGTACTCGCGGATGCAGCAGTCGGAGTTCGCGTCCGAGGAGCATGGGTACACGGCGACGCGCCATCAGCGCGAAGTGGGCACCGGGTATTTCGATGAAGTGGCGAAGGTGGTGAGCGCGGGCGAGTCGTCGACGACCGCGCTCGAAGGCTCGACCGAAGCAGCGCAATTCTGATGAGGGACACGATGGAAGACATTCGCAGCTATCGCATGAACGACGAAGACGAGTGGACGGTCCCGGACGACGAGCGCGAGTACTCGGCTGCGCCGGACGACGAAGTGCCGTTCCACATTCCGCGCGACTGACGCGGGCGTACACTGGAGGGCGATGCGGCGCATCGCTCTCCTCGTACTTCTCGCTTTCCCCCTCTTCGCACAACACGACCGCGATGGACGCGGTACGCCCAGCGCGCCGAATGCGGTCGACCGCAAGGCCATCGAGCGCGCGAACGATGAGCTCGCGGCGCAGCGGGCGGCCGAGCAGTCGCGCATGCGGCTGCGCTCGCGCAAGCTGAAGGACGCGATCCACGATTTCAAGGCCGGCGACTTCAAGGCTGCGCCGCTGCACGTGACGGTCGGCGAGTTCGTCGCGGCGACGGGACAGCCGTTCACCGCGGTGCACATCGAGACGAGCGCGGAGCTGCCGGAGCAGGCGACGTTCTTCGGCGAGATCGTGAACGACGACGGCTCGTGGTTCTGGTCGTGGGAGGAAAACGTGACGCTCTCGCGCGCGCCGGACGGCACGTCGTACTACGAGCGCTCGTTCGCGTTTCCTCCCGGCAATCGCACGGCGACGTTCGGCCTCGCGGTGAAAGACGACGCGCGTGCGATCGCGGTCGTGCCGCTGTTCCTCGCGAAGCTCGATCGCAATGCGCGTCGCGTGTCGCCGCTCATCGTGTCGAAGCAGGTGTTCCCGCTCGCGACGGCGCAGAAAGCGGACGATCCGTTCGCATTCGGCGGACTGAAAGTCGTGCCGAAAGCGGATCGCACGTTTCACAAGTCGGACGCGCTATGGCTCTTCTTCGAGGCGCAGAATCCCGCGCTCGCGGAGAACGAGAGCGCGCCGAAGCTGACGACGAACGTGACGCTCGAAGGCGCGGACGGGAAGAAAGTCCGCGCGCTGACCGCGGGTGCCGAGGTGGTGGCGCTAAAGGGAGTGCCGGGACACTTCGGAGTCGGGACGACGCTCGACCTCTCGCGCTTCGCGCCCGGCGCGTACAACGTGCGCGTGTCGGTATCGGACAAGATCGCCGGCGAGACGTACGAGCTTCTCGAGCACATCACTGTGGTCGAGTGACCGCTTACAATCTGCGGTCATGTTCCGCGTCCTCCCGATTCTTCTCGTTGCCTTCTCCCTCTTCGCCGCCGATGTCCCGCAGCCTCCCGCCGATGCGGAGCGCTTCGAGGACGGTCTCATCACACAGACGCTGACGCTCGGCGCGGGCATGGTGCATCCGAGGCCGCGCGACATCGCGCGCGTGCGGTACACGGTGTGGAAGTCGGACGGCACGCTCGTCCAGCGTGTCGCCGCCCCGCAGTCCGTCCTCCTCGGCATCCCCAAGATGATCCCGGGCTGGGGCGAGGCGGTGCAGAAGATGGTCGTCGGCGAGACGCGTCGCGCGTGGATTCCGAACGCGCTCGCGGGCGGGAAGTTGAAGGAAGGCCAGTCGCTCGTGATCGAGACGGAGCTGCTCGAGATTCTCGAGTCTCCGACGACGCCGGCCGATGTCGCCGCGCCGCCCGCCGATGCGAAGAAGACGGCCTCGGGACTCGCGTACAAAGTGCTGCGCGCGGGCACGGGCACGGCACATCCGAAGAAGCGCAGCACGGTCGTCGTGCACTACACCGGCTGGACGACCGACGGACGCCGCTTCGACAGCTCCGTCCTCCGCGGAGAACCCGCCGAGTTTTCGCTCGAGCAGGTCATCCCCGGATGGACGGAAGGACTGCAGCTCATGGTGCCGGGCGAGAAGACGCGCTTCTGGATCCCGTCGAAGCTCGCCTACGGCAACGACAAGACGAAGCCGCAGGGGATGCTCGTTTTTGATATCGAACTGATCTCGATCAAGTAGCGATCATCGATCCCGGCGCGCCACCTCCACCAACTGCGCGAGCTCTTCGCGTGTGCCGTCGAGGTCCGCGCCCATCGCGACTTTCGCGAGCTGCGCGACGTCGTCCCACGTCGACGTGCCTTTGTGCGGCGAGTCGCGCAGCAGCATCGCGAACTCCGCGACCGCGACCGCGAGCTGCATGTCCGGTGACGCATCCCACGCGGACTTGCCCTCGTCGACGATCGTCGTCGCGAGCGGCGTGCTCTTCTCGCCCGCGGGCGCTTTGTAGCGCACGCGAATCGCGCCGAGCGTTCCGTGCGCGTCGGACGCGGGCACGATCTCGTACAGCGCCGTCACGTGCTGACCGGCGCCGAGGTCGCCCGCGTCTTTCGTGTCGTCGTCGAAGTCCTTGTCATCGAGCGCGCGATTCTCGTAGCCGATCTGCCGGTACGACGCGACATGCGCGGGATCGAACTCGACCTGCACCTTCACGTCCTTGGCGACCGTGACGAGCGTGCCGGTGAGCTCGCGGCGAAACACCTTCTCCGCCTCGCGCATGGAGTCGAGGTACGAGAAGTTGCCGTTGCCTTTGTCGGCGAGCAGCTCCATCGCCGCGTCCTGGTAGTTGTCGTCGCCGACGCCGAGGACGGAGAGGAAGACGCCGGACTTGCGCTTCTTCTCGATGAGCCTTTCCAGTTCGGCGAGCGAGCTCACGCCGACGTTGAAGTCGCCGTCGGTCGCGAGGATCACGCGGTTGTTGCCGTCACGGAGAAAGTTCGCGCGCGCAACTTCGTACGCGAGCTCGATTCCCTTGCCGCCCGCGGTCGAGCCGCCCGCGTGCAGTCGATCGAGCGCGGCGAGAATCGTCTGCTTGTCCGCGCCGGACGTCGGCGGCAACACGAGTCCCGCGGCGCCGGCGTAGACGACGATGGCCACGCGATCCTCCGCGCGCAGTTGCTCGACGAGCAGGCGAAACGCGGACTGGATCAGCGGCAGCCGCGCGGCGGCGTCCATCGAGCCGGAGACGTCGAGCAGGAAGACGAGGTTGTTCGGCGCCATCTTCCATTGCTCGAGATTCGCGGCTTGCAGCGCGATCCGCACCAGCCGGTTCTTCGCATTCCACGGACACCCCGCCACCTCGGACGTCACGGAGAACGGCGCGCCGTCGCGCGGCGCGGGATCGTCGTAGCGGAAGTAGTTGATCATCTCTTCGATGCGCACGGCGTCGGCGGGCGGCTTCTCGCCGCCATTGAGAAAGCGCCGCACGTTCGCGTAGGACGCGGTGTCGACGTCGATCGCGAACGTCGTCGTCTTCTGCTTGCGCGTGTTCGTGAAGTCGTGCTCGCGAATCGACGCGTACTGCACGCGGTCGATCACGGGTCCCGCCGCGGTGACGGTGATCGTTTCCATGACCGCGGCGTAATGAAGCGCAATCGATAGGTGGACTGCCTGACCCGCGACCTGCGCGCGCACAGTAGCGGGCGTGAATCCCGGCAGCACCGCGGTGACGGTGCACGGCCCGGGAGCGACGGCGACGAACGCGAAGCGGCCTTGCGAATCGGTGTTCGCCGTTCGCGGCCGCGCGTGCGTGCACGTCAGCGTGACGGCGGTGCCGGGTAGCCCCGCACCTGCGGCATCGGTGACAACGCCGTCGATCGTTCCGGCATGCGCGGTGGAAGCGAGGAGCAGGACGGCGAAGATGAAGTGTTTCATGCGCGCCGGTCGCTGCATCGCTGCTGCCGCCGTGTGCCAAAGCGTAAGTCACGTGCACAGAACGCAGTGCATGAGTTCACGAAGGTGCAACATCGAGAAATCCGCACGAATCGCGACGGAATCGCGAATCAGTACGGCATCTCGTGATCGTGCAGGCCGAAGTAGTGGCCGAGCTCGTGGATCACGGTGTCGCGCACCTCGTGCACGACTTCGCGCGGGTTGCGTGCGACGCGCAGGATCGGGCCGCGGAAGATCGCGATCTGGTCGGGCAGCATCGGCAGCATGTCGTGCGTGCGGCGCGTGCGCGCGACGCCGCGGTAGATGCCGAGCAGCTCGCCGCCGTCGTCTTCCATCACGTCGAGGTCTTCGTCCGTCGGTTCGTCTTCGACGATGACCACGACGTTGTCGAGCATCGCGGCGAAGTTCGCGGGAAGGGAGGAGAGGGCTTCTTCGACGAGTTTGTCGAAGTCGGATTGCGAGATGCGCATGTGCGGCCCCTCTCCCCGCATGTGCGGGGAGAGGGAGATACATCAACCTACCAGCCCGGGAGGATGTTGAAGCCGTAGACGATCTGTTCGTCGGGGCGCTGGAAGGGTTTCGCGGCGTAGAACTCGAGCGGGATGTAGCTGAGCAGAATACGCAGTCCGACGCCGACGCTGAACACGGGCACGCGCTCGTCGGTGTTCGTCACGTACTTCCAGTTCACGGTGTCGCCCTTGCGCCACGCGGCGCCGACGTCGCCGAACGCGAAGATCTCGGTCGGCAGGAACGGCGCGTTGATCAGGCCGTAGCCGGTCGTGCCGAGGAGCGGCGCGCGCGCCTCGATGCTCGCGGCGGCGATGCGCGTGCCGATCAGGCGATCGAACACCGGACACGTATTCGTTCCGACCGGCGCGTTGCACTCGACCGCATTGATCGAGTACGGGTCATAGCCGCGCGCGATCGAGCCCTGCCCGAGGTACAGCGGCGAGATCCGCGGATCCTCCGCGCCATCGCCGTAGCGGCCGTAATGCAGTCCGCGCACGGCGATCGTCACCGGGCGGAGGAAGAAGTACTTGCGCCAGTCGGCGAGCGCGGTCTGGAAATTGAGATCGCCCTGCAGCGTCTCCACTTCGTAGCGATAGCGCGTGCCGTTGATCGGCGAGATGAAACCGTAGATCGAGCTGTCGCCGACGAACGCCGCCGACGCCTTCGAGAGGTTGAACGTGAACGACGCCGCGTCGTTCGTCTCGGTGAAGCGATCGACGAGCTGTCCGTTCACGACGATGAACGTGTCGAGCTTCTCCTTGTACGAGTAACGCTGCACGCCCGCCGACGCCTCGACGCGGCGCGTGGAGCTGAACGGATACTGCGCGAGTCCGCTGACGTCGGTGATCGTCTGGATCTGGCGGAACTGGCGATAGACGTCGGCGACGAATGACCCGCCGCCCTCGGCCGGCACGAGCTCCGTGTCGACGGTCACGAAGCCGGAGACGTACGGAACGTGATTGAGGTCCGCGCCCCAGTTCAGGCGGTGTTTCTGATTGAGGTAGAACAGCTCGCCGCCGAGCTGCTCGGCGAGATTCGACGTGCCGCTGCTGCTGCTGCCGCCGCCCTGGAACGTGAAGCCGACGTTCTGCTGGCCGAGGATGTCGCTGAAGTACGCGGTGACGCTGCCGCCCGCGCCGTAGCCGAACTGGTCGACGCCGACGCCGAGCGTCGGAGGTCCGAGGTAGGAGAGGTGGAGGTCGGGGCTGTAGTTCTTCTCGGCAAACTGCGCCGATGCGGGCGGCAGTCCCTCTTCGGGACGCATCAGATAGCCCGTGATCTCCGAGCCGGTCGAGCGCAGCGGCGGAAGCAGCGCCGCGCGCACGGCCTGGTTCTCACCCGGCGCGGGACCCGCGGCCGTTGCGGTACCCATCGCATTCGCGGGCAGACTGTAGATGTTGTAGTTGTCGTCCTCGTACAGCGAGACCACGATGTCGCCCGTGCGCGACGCCACGCTCATCGCCGGCGACGTCGCCGTGATGCCCGCGACGCCGGTGTCGACGTTCGTCACGCGCGTGAGACGTCCATCCGCAACGTTGACGCGGTACACATCCGGAATGCCTTCCGGGTTGGCGATGAAGTAGATCGCCGTTCCATCCGGCGACCATTGCGGATTGATGTGCTTCGCGCCGCGGAACGCGTTGATCTCGCGAATGACGCCCGACTGCACGTCGATCGTCGCGAGGCGCAGATCGGTGAAGCGAAGCTGCTCGACCACCGTGTCGACGCCGCGGTCGGTGATGAACGCGATCGTCTTTCCGTCGGGCGAGAACGCCGGCTGGAGGTCGGCGAACTTGTCGCTCGTCAGGCGGCGCACCTGCTTCGAGTCGAGGTCGTACAGGAACAGATCGCTGACGCCCGTCGTCTGTCCGGCGATGGCGATCGTGTGGCCGTCCGGCGACCACGCCACGTTGTTGATCGCCTCGAGACCCGGCACCGGGATGTGCTCCGTGTTGCGCGTCTCGACGTCGACGATCGAGAGGAAGTTGTCGCCTTTCGAGAACGTGATGAACGCGAGGCGCTTGCTGTCCGGCGACCACGAGCCCGCGGACTCGATGAAGCGCAGCGACTCGAAGTGCGCGTCACGATCCGAGGAGACGAGCTTGCGAAGGACTTTGCCCGTGTGAGCGTCGGCGAGATAGAGGTCGATCGAGAAGAGCTCGCGCGCGGAGAGGAACGCGATGTACCGGCCGTCGGGACTGATCACCGGACCGACGTTCAGCTCCGAGGAACGGCGGCGCTTCTTCGTCCCCGCGGGCTCGGGTCTCTTGCCGACGAGCAGCGTGTCCAGGCTGTCGCTGCGTCCCTGAACGACGGGGTTGTACAGCTCGCGCGACGCCTCCGCCCAGTCGGCGAAGAGCTGCTTGTGCGAGATGCCGAGGGCGCGCTCGACGGCGTCCTGCACGCCGACGACGCCCGACGCGAGGAAGTAGCGCACGACCGCCTCGTCGCCGAAGCGCGCGCCGATGTACGCCATGAGCGCCTGTCCGTAGCGGTACGGGAAGTAGCGCGGATCGCGCGTGAGCTTGTTGAGATCGGGGAGGCGGTCGTGGATCGTGGCGTCGCGGATCCACATCGACGTCAGCGGATCGACGCGGCCCTTCGAGAAGTACTCGGCCATGCCTTCGACGAGCCACAGCGGCATCGACTCGAGCGCGAAGCGGCGGCGCTGCTGATTCGCGGTCGCGGCGATGTCGTACTGGAAGACGTGCACGATCTCGTGGCCGAGGACGTGATCGTTCTCGGCGTACTCACCGGTGAGCGGCAGCACGACGCGATTCATGAACGCGTCGGTGAAGCCGCCGGTGCCCTCGCCGATCATGCCGCCGGTGGTCGTCGTCTGATGGAAGTCCGCCGCGTTCGCGTAGAGCACGATCGGTTTGCGGTGGAAGGAGTGGTTGAACACGCGCGAGAGCCGCGCGTACCAGCGCTCGGCCATGCGCCCGACGTCCTGCACGACGTCGGCTTCGCGGTCGTAGTAGTAAATGTCGAAGTGCTCGGTCTGGAGCACCTTGAAGTCGAAGGACTCCCACTGGACTTTGTTGCGCCCGAAGTACTGCGCCTGGGCGGTCGGGAGGAAAAGAACAACGAGGAGACTAACGACCACGAACCGAACTGCGACTCGCATCACGACACCTCGACCTTTAGATGAACACCGATCGGGTCGCGAGTGCAAGGGCTGCGCCGCCGGGGCTGCCATTCACGTCACTGAAGTGTCACGCGAGGCGATCGCGGCGCGCGTGTTGCTCTTCAGACGCCCATGCGTATCCCGGCTCTTCTGTTCTCTCTCCTCTTCTCGTTCTCTCTTCTCGCGCAGCGTACGAACGATCTCATCGTTCCGCTGAGCGGCGCGCCGTCGATTCTCATCCCCGCCGCGGGCGACGTGACGGGCGCGAACGGCACTCACTTCCGCAGCGACATCAGCGTGATCAATCTGCGCAACGCCGCGCAGCGCGTGCAGATCTCGTGGCTGCCGCAGGGGGCGACCGGCATCGGCATCGCGCCATTCACGATGGATCTGCCCGCGCAGAGCGGATTCTCGTCGGAGAACTTCGCGTTCAACGTGCTGCAGCGCACGGGACTCGGCTCGATCGTGATCATGGGCGTGCGCTCGGACAACTCGTTCGATCCCGAGGCGTTGCTGCATGCAACGGCGCGCATCTGGACGCCGCGTCCCGACGGCGGAGCCGGCACGATGTCGCAGACGTTTCCCGCGATCGCGCTGTCGAGCAATGAGAACGTGCGCGTGAAGGCGATCTTCGGCACGCGCCGCACGGCGCAGTACCGGCTGAACGTCGGCATCTCGAATCCGATCGCGCAGGCGCGCAAGTTTCGCGTGACGGTAATCGTGTCCGGCACCGGCCCGACGCAGGCGCAGTTCGACATGGACGTGCCCGCGCAGTCGATGGATCAGCGGAACGTGGACATCGGCGGTGAAGGTCTCGCGCAGTTCCTGATTGAAGACATCACGGCGACGAATCCGGTCGGCCCGTGGCACGCGTGGGCGAGCTCGATCGACAACGACTCGGGCGACGCCTGGTCGCAGATGGCGGTTCCGGGAGTGTAGGCAAGTTTGCGAAGCGCTTGCGGCATACTGCCGCAGGCGCATGCCCTCCATCTTCTTCACCGGCTTCCCCGGCTTCCTCGGCTCGGAGCTTCTTCCGCGCGTGCTCGCGCGCTCGGACGACGACGCCGTGTGCCTCGTGCAGCCGAAGTTCCGCGCGCTCGCGGAAGAGCGCGCGTCGAAGATCGACGCGAGGCGCATCCGCATCGTCGAAGGCGATCTCACCGCGCCGCTCGATCACATCGACGCGCACGACATCCGCGCCATCTACCACCTCGCCGCCGTCTATGACCTCGGCGTCTCCCGCGAGATCGGCATGCGCGTGAACGTCACCGGCACGCAGCGCGTGCTCGATCTCGCGTCGCGCGCGCCGCGTCTCGAGCGGCTGCACTACGTGAGCACGTGCTACGTCAGCGGCCGCTACGACGGCGTGTTCCGCGAGGACGATCTCGAGGTCGGCCAGGTGTTCAACAACTTCTACGAGGAGACGAAGTATCTCGCGGAGATGGAAGTGCGCCGCCGCATGCGCGACCTCCCCACGACGATCTACCGCCCCTCGGTCGTCGTCGGCGACAGCGCGACCGGCGCGACGCAGAAGTTCGACGGACCGTACTTCGTCATGCAGTGGCTGATGCGGCAGCCGAGGCTCGCGCTGCTGCCCGTGGTCGGCGATCCGAAACGCTATCGCTTCAACGTCGTGCCACGCGACTTCGTCATCCGCGCGATCGCGCATCTCAG
>DATELS010000642.1:0-16648 GCA_035276365.1 Thermoanaerobaculia bacterium | reverse complement strand
CGGCACGTCGCTTGGCGACGCGTTCAAGATCGCGGACGACATCCTCCGCCAGGCGGTGCAGGGCATCTCTGATCTCATTACGGTGCCGGGCGAGATCAACCTCGACTTCGCGGACGTGAAGACGATCATGCACGGCATGGGCATGGCGCTGATGGGCACGGGCGTGTCGGCGGGCGAGCATCGCGCGGTGGAAGCCGCGCAGCGCGCGATCTCGTCGCCGCTCCTCGAAGAGGCGTCGATCGAAGGCGCGAAGGGCGTGCTGATCAACGTGACCGGCGGTCCGGACATGACGCTGTTCGAAGTGCACGAGGCGGCGTCGATCATTCAGGAAGCCGCGGACGAGGAAGCGAACATCATCTTCGGCACGGTGATCGATCCGCGCATGAAGGACGAGGTGAAGGTGACGGTGATCGCGACGGGCTTCGACGCCGCGACGAAGGGTTTGCTCAACGCGCGCGGCGAGGCGTTGTCCGCGCCGGCTCCGCAGCGCATGCAGCAGCAACCCGCGCCGCATCGTCCGTTCGCGCCGAAGGAGATCGCCGCGCAACACGAAGAGCCTGCGCCGCCGCAGCCGCAGATCGGCGCGGAAGGCGAGATCTACGATCCCCCGTTTTTTCGAAGAGGCTTCACCCGCGCCGACGGCTCCGGAGGCTTCGGGCCGATGGCGTCGAGCGATTTCGGCAATGACCTCGATATTCCGACGGTGATTCGCAATCTGAGCGATTGAGCTGCTTCACACCGGGTTGATCCCGGAGGCGCACCCCTCAGTGCGCCACAAGCGATCCAGGGGAGAGGGCCCCGGGATCACCTGCTCCTGAAGGGGCGCGGTTCTTCCGACCGCGCCCCTTCGCTTTTAGCCCAGATGTATTGCGGCGCACGCGGGCCGGTGTGAAACAGGAGATCGAGGACGGTCACCTCGTGAACGAACGGCGGATGGAACTGCGGGTACTCCGGATAGCCGCGGTAATCCTTCCACACGAGTTCGATGCCGGCTTCGACGAAACGGCGCGGCTCGATGTACGCCTTCGCCGCGGGACCGGAGACGTACGTATCGCCGCCGAGCCTTTGGACGAGATCAATGACGCGTTCCTGTTGCCGCGTCGTCCCGTCGAAGTCGCGCGAGTCGTGGAAGCGCACGTCGATGCCCAAGAGGTCCGTGGCGATCGTTCGAATGAGCTGTTGATTGAGCTCGGAGAGCGTTCGCCACGTCGTCCGATACACCGGCTCGAAGACGGGACGATAGTGTTCGAACCATGGCGCATCCGCGTACCACGTCGTGAGTTGGTTCCAGTGCGTGGCCGCCCATGAAGCCGGAAGTTCCACATCGCAGATGCGGCGCTTGAGATCCGTGCCGACCGGAATGGTGAGCCACGTTGCACCGCGATCGGTCTTGATTCGATTTCGATTTCTCCAGTCCTGACGCGTGTACTGCACGTCGTCGAGGAACACGAAGTCGTCGACGTCGTGAATGAGGTCGAAGTAACCCTTCCAGGGGATGTAGTTCGACTGAAGGATCGCGATGCGCTTCGACATGACCGCGAAGCGCGCCTTCAGGAATGCGCTCTGGTTGCCGGCGGCGGCAGCGGATATCGCAGCGCGTACTGTCGGAGTTGCACCATCGTCACCCATGCCGCGAGGAAGAAGATGACCGCGACGAAGACACCGCGCTGCGCGGTGAGCGATTCGACGAACGACGGCGCGATCACGAAGAGCGCGAGCATCAGCGGCGTGAAGAGCAACACGTCGAAGAGATACGGATGGATGACGAACGCCTGGCTGAAGAGCGCGGCGTAGAGCAGGTAGGAGCCGAGGAGCGAAAGAAGCGAGACGAGGACGATCGGAGGAATGCGGCCGCGCGCGCCGAAGAGAATGATCATCGTGAGCGCCGCGCTGCCGGCGAAAAACGACCACGTCCACTCGAAGAGAAACTTCTGATTTTGTTTGAAGTTTCGACGCGGCAGATCACGGCCGTTTGCGATGTCGAGATGGGTTCCGTAGTACTGCGACGAGCCATCGAGTCCCGATCGGAACAGGAAGTTGCTGCCGTACTTCGTCGCGGTCGGGTACTGCGCCGTCGCGATCTTTCGTTGCAGACCGAAGAGCGCGAGCGTGAGCAGGAGCGGAAAGATCGCGACGGTGAGAATGCGCTTGATCGTCATGCGCTCGACGCCGAGGAGCATGCTCACGACGACGTACGACGCGAGAAACGCGGCTCCGGCCCCGTACTCCATGTACATCGCCAGAAACGCGGCGACGCCTTGCGCGGTCGTCAGCGTGGGCGTTCGCCCATCGATACAGCGTTCTTCGATGAGAAGGAACGCCGCGGCGAAAATGAGAAACGGCTGCCGGCCCGACAGCTCCCAGAACATCGCCAGGTTATCCGGAAACGTGAAGTGCACGACCTCGACGCAAGTGGCGAGGAAGAGGGCATGTAACGGTGAGCTGCCCATGCGCGTCGCTAGTCGGAACGCGAGAAGACCGACGAGCGCCGCGAGCAGCAGTGTGACGATCTGGTTCTGCAACGCGATCAGCGGAAGACTGGTGTGACCGGTTGCGACCTTCCACAACTTCTCGAGAACGTAAGCGGAAAAGAGGTGCCCGCCCGTCGACGAGAGATAGATGTAGAAGCCGGGCGCGGTCGGCGCCGGACGCATCAGCAGTCCGCCGGCGCGGATGTATCCGCGCTCGACCCAGAAATTGATGCTGAAACTCGTCCGCACCATGCCCGGATTCGACGCCATTTCTGCAGACGTGCGGTGATGAACGTTGGCGTACGTGAACGCGAGAACCATCGCGCCGATCGCGAGCAAGAAGCAGAAGAGCGGAACCGTGCGCGTTGGAACCGAGAGCGGCGGAATGCGCAGGCCGGGTTGCTCGTGCGGCGTCGCTTCAGCTTGCACGTCTTCGACCGGCAGGAGTGGCTCGAGCGAGGGCGGCACCTCTTCACGTGGTGCGTCGGGGGTGATCGTCATGGCAGGTGAGTGAGCGTCGGAGCTCCGCGAAACTGTATCAGAAGGCGAGCGCTGCATCGATGACGTGCATCTGTTCCGCATCGCTCATGCTCGAGAAGAACGGCAGGCGTACGAGCCGCTCGCTCACCGACTCCGCGACGGGACAATCGCCGGCGCGGCCTCCGAGTTGCTGGCCCATTGGAGAGACGTGAAGCGGCAGATAGTGAAAGATCGCCTGAACGCCGCGAGAGGCCATGTGATCGATGAAGCGGCGGCGCTCTTCGGGCGACGGCAGCAGCAGATGGAAGAGGTGATATGCCGGCGCGCAATGAGCGGGAACGACCGGCAGCGCGATCCCTTGTCGCTCGGCCCAAGGCGTCAGCTCATCGCGGTAGTGACGCCACACATTCGCGCGCGCAGCCTGAACCTCGGCGCGCTTCTCGAGCTGTGCAAACAGAAACGCGGCGAGGATGTCGGACGGTACAAAGCTCGAGCCGACGTCGAGCCACGTGTACTTGTCGACTTCTCCTTGAATGAATCGCCTGCGATTCGTGCCTTTGTCGCGCAGGACTTCGGAGCGTGCCGCAAGTGCGGCGTCGTTCACCACGAGCGCGCCACCTTCGCCGCAAAACACGTTCTTCGTTTCATGAAAGCTGAGCGTGCTCGTCGCGCCGAATGTGCCGAGGGGTTGGCCGCGGTACGCGCCGAAGAGTCCGTGCGCGTTGTCTTCGATGACGGGGATGTTGCGCTCACGTGCGATCGCGAGAATCTCATCCATCTCGCACGCGATGCCGCCGTAATGCACGATGACGATCGCGCGCGTACGCGAGTTGATGATGTCGCCGAGGCGCGTCTCGTCGATGTTCAGCGTGTCGGGGCGGATGTCCGCGAAGCGCGGAGCCGCGCCGCGAAGCACGAATGCATTCGCCGTCGAGACGAACGTGAACGACGGTACGACGAACTCGTCGCCGGGCTGAATGTCCGTGAGCAGAGCGGCCATCTCGAGCGCGTCCGTGCACGATGTCGTGAGGAGAGCTCGCGAGCCGCCGAGAAGCGAGGAAAGCAGAGCCTCGCATCGTCGCGTGTACACGCCGTCACCAGAGATGTGCCCGCGCTCGATGGCGTCGCGGACGTAATCGAGCTCGTTTCCGACGAGGCCCGGCCGATTGAAGGGAATGGTCCGCGCGACGTGCGGCTCGGCAGTCTGATGCGTCACGTGAGGTCGGTCTGAGAATACACGAGAAGCGCGATGCTTCGCTCAAATGGAAACGGCCGCCCGAAGGCGGCCGTTCATGAACGTCTGCAGGGTGTGCGTGCTACTGCATGCTGAGGAGAACGAGGATGTCGCCGTCGCCGGTGCTGAGCGACTCGAGCGCCTTGCCGATCAGCGTGCCCGGGCGATGGAGTCTCGCGCCGCCGATCTCGATCGCCTCGGAGCGCATCGCCACGCCGGGCTTGTCGCTCGTCGCGAGGAGGTCGCCGACTTTGATCGCGCCGTTCGCGGTCGTCACGTGAACCTTGACGCGACCCGTGGTTGCGATCATTTCCTTCGAGGCCGAGCCTTCGCCGAGGATGATTCCGGGCTGCGCGGAAACGACTCCGGCGACCGCGGTGTCATACGCCTTCGAAGACGGCATCACTTCGTTGCTGCGATCCGCATTCAGGACGACGACCGTGCCGGGCGCCATATCCGTCGAAGCGGGAACCCACTCCGCGAGATCCTGGTAGACCGCGCCGACGATCGAGGTGGCCTTGATCGAGCCAACGACGTCGAGTGCGACGGTCGGAGTGGCGGTGCCGATGCCGACCTTGCCATCCGTGAGGATCGTGATGCGCGCCGTGCTCGCGGTGCCGAGAACGAGCGGGCCGGCGCCGGTGTTGGTGCCGATGGCCAGGCCGTTGCCGGTCGTGCCGAGGAACTCATTCCAGCCACCGAGCGTCACGCCGAAACGCGAGATCGTGCGCGCGCTGCTGTGCGACTGGAAGTTCACCTGCGCGACGTCCGACTTCGCGCGAAGGACGCCGGCCGCCGACGTGCCGACGTTCGAGTTCTCCATGATGATGAAGCTGTTCGCGTTCGTGTTGTCCAGAACGTGCAGCTTGGCTCCGGGCGTCGTGGTGCCGATGCCCACCTTCGGACAGATCGTGGTGTAGACACCGTTCGTGTTGTCCGAGCTCCACGGCGTGCTCGCGCAATCCGCGAAGAGGGGCGACGCACCGACGACTGCGATGAACGCTGCGGCGAGGGTGGCGAAGTGTTTCTTCATTGGGTCGTTCTCCTTTGGCTATTCAATCCTATGGCGAACCCGGTAGGAACAATAGCAAGTGTTCCGCCCGAGGTCGAATCTCTCTTTTGGGTGATTACTGGAGCGCATATTGTAGCCGTCTTTTCGCCGAATACGACCACATTTCGTGCCATCCACGTCAATCTGACATGTCGACGTGACGCCGGACGAGCTCGACGACGGCAAGCGCTTGTTTTTCAATGAAATATCGGTCGTTGAACAGGTTGACGATCCCTTCGTGGAGCCGCTCCGCGATCGGAAATCCTTCCGACGCGAAGGCGGCACCCAGCGATGCGTAGTGCCGGCTGGCGAACAGACCGGCTCCAAAAATCGAGGCCAAAAGTTCCTTCGCACGCGCCACGCGGATGTTGAAACGCCATCCTTGAAACTCTTCCGCGAGTTGAATCTCGGACGGCAGCTCATGCGCGTAGATCGCGTTCAACGCCGCTTTGTGATCGTCGACTTCGGGCGCGCTCACGGACATCTGCTGGCGATATTCGTCCCATGAATACGCTGGTTCGCGCAGGTCGAGCCAACCCGGAGGTGCGTCGCCGAAACGCGTGTGCGTGGCGATCGCGCGTTCGTATTCGCGCGTGACCGCGGAGAGCGCGTCTTCGCGAAACGGAGCGCGGGTGCTTCGATACTCGACGTGCTCCGCGAGGTGCGCGAAACCTCCGTCGCCGAGGTCGTTGTATTTCGCATGACCCGTGCTGAAGAGCGTCGCGTCGGCATGAACGGAGAGGTTTGTGCCGTCGTAGTCCGGGCGGCAGAGACATTTGTCGTCGATGACGAAGAGGCCGCGCTGCAGTCGTTTCACCTCGGCGAAGAACGGTGACAGGTTGCGTTCGCTCCCGTACGGACGGACGAACAGGATGCCCGCATACGCACGCGTGCGAAGCCGATCGAAGACGATCGACGCGTCCATGGCGAGCGTCTCATCGCTGATGTCGATGAGCTCGAACGGCTGCCTCGCCTCGAGAAACGTGACGGGCACGATCGGGCACACGTTGGCCGGCAGGAGAAACGGCCGCGCATCGCCGCGCGTGCGAAGGAGGTTGAACAGAATCGCGCACGCGCGGCGTTCGAAAACGATCATGGGCGAAATCCCGCGCGGAGCCGCTCGTGTGCGCGTTCGAACAAAAACCACGAAACGCTTTCGCCGCTCGGCGGATCCGTTACGCGATGGAGACGCTCCGCTTCGATCTTCGCGTTCTCCGGCGTTGTGCGGTCGCGCTCCATGCCCTCGCGCCGCACCTCGTACGGATCCGCGAACGTTTCGATCACGCGAATCGCGTCCGCGCGCGTGAGCGTTGTCTCGTATCCGAGAAGCTGCAACTCCGGGAGGCAAGCCGCTTCAATCGCTTCGGCAACGTCGGGCGACAACACGCGACGATACGCGCCTGCCGAAGCTTTGCTGATGCCGGCGTGCTCTCCATGAGAAGAGTTGCCACTCCAGGCACGTCCATTCTCGTCACGAAGGTCGGCGAACGCGGCTTCGTCGATCGGATCGATCCGGAGCTTCTCCGCCTGTCGCGCGAGTGTTTGCGCGGGATTCGTCACGAGGTCTTCGTAACGACAGACGGAGAATCGTGGGTGCTCTTCCATCGCCAGGGCGACGGCGACGCTCTTTCGCCAGTTCCGCACATTGAAGAGCGTCGGTTTCACCTCTCCGCCGAACTCGTGTCCTCGGCCGTGATTGAGCGAAGCGATGATGTCCCGCGGATCGCGGAGAATGATCATGCAGCGGAAGCCGCGGGAGAGGAGATAGGGAACGAACTCCTCGCAAATCGTTTCTTTGCTGCCGAACCAAGTCGCGCCGGACGACGTCGCGAGCAGGAATTGAAGTTCTGCGACGATCGCCGCGAATCCACCCTCGCCATCGACGTGTGAAAAGGCCTCGTTTCGTTTCTCGTGATCGAACCGTGTGTACTGTCCGGAGTAGTCGTCCATGCGCTCGAACAACGCATCGAGTTGCTCGCGCGCGATTTGCCACGTGTCGAGAAACGGTGGGAGCTCGTCGCTGCGATAGCGCTGCTCGAGAAAGAGGTGGCCGAGCGGATAAGAGTCCGTAGCGCCGAGTGTTCGCAGAAACGCGCGCTTCGCTTCGACGAACAGCAGCGGAAATGGCTGGGACAACAACGAGTATCGAGGATCGGCGCCGAGGAGTTTCGCGAGCAGGGTCGTCCCGGAGCGCTGCATGCCCGTGAGGAACAGCGCGTGTTGCGTCGCATTGTGCATGACTCGGCGGCGACGAAGTATACGAAGTATCCTGTTCGGCGATGAATGATGCGGCCGTCGCGGAGCAGCTCGTGTCCGTCGTCGTTCCCGTCTACGACAGTCCCGCTCTCGATGTGCTGACCGAGCGCATCGAATCGGCGTTCCGCGACACGCCGCACGCGTACGAGATCATCTTTGTCGATGACGCGTCGCCGCAACGCCGCGTCTGGCCCGAGCTCGAACGGCTCGCGCGCGATCGCAAGAACGTCCGCGCGATTCAGCTCACACGCAACTTCGGACAGCAGGCCGCGACGTTGTGCGGACTGCGCGAAGCGCGCGGCGAAATCGTCATCACGCTCGACGACGACTTGCAGCACGATCCTGCCGACATCCCACGCTTGCTCGAGCGTGCCGATCACGACATCGTGATCGGTCAGTTCGCGCAGAAGGAGCACCACGTACTGCGCCGTGTCGCAAGCCGCGCGAAGAGCGTGTTCGATCGCATCGTCATCGGCAAGCCGCAGGACTTGCAACTCAGCTCGTTCCGGCTACTGCGGCGTCCCGTCGTCGACGGTGTGCTTTCGATTCGAACTCCGAATCCGTTTCTGCCCGCGCTCATGTTTCACATCAGCAAAGACGTCGTCGGCGTGCCGGTGAGTCATGGGCGCCGCCATTCGGGACGAAGCGGCTACACGTTGCGCAAGCTGTTCGGTGTTTTCAGCAATCTCGTGATCAACAACTCGTCGATCCTGCTGCGTCTCGCCGCTTCCACAGGGCTGCTGTTCGCATTTGTGAGCTTCGCGTGGGCGGGCGTCATCGTCTATCGCAAGCTGTTTCATCGCATCAGCGTGCCGGGGTGGGCATCACTCTTCGCGGCGACGCTGCTGATCGGCGGGCTGCTGCTGTTCAGCGTCGGGATCGTCGGCGAGTATCTGATCCGCATCATCGAGAGCAGCGAGGCACGGCCGACCTATTTCGTGCGGCGCCGCGCAGGCCGCAGCACCTAAGCCGCAAAACAAGAACGGCCGCGGGATTCCGCGGCCGTTCTCTCTGACGAAGGTCGAACAGCTACTGCTGGACGGGGAACGCGCCGGTGCGCTCGACTTCATAGTCGAGGTAGCCTTTGCGCACGCCCTGCACCAGATAGTCGAACTCGAGCTCCGGCGATCCTTCCGCGACGCGGATGACCAACTTCTCCGGGCTCTTCTCGACGACGTAGAGCTGGCCCCACGCGCCGACCGGAGTGAGCTGCACGGTCATGCGCTCCTTCTCCGTGAGACGTGCGAAGTAGCCCGGAAGCTCGATGACGACTTCGCCCTTCACGGTCTTCGCGGTGCCGCGATAGTACGTGCCCGCCTCAGGGCCTTCGAGCGCGGTGTAGTAGAGCGCCTGCTTCGCGTTCGCGGGATCGACCACGGCGAAGTTCTTCGTGCCGGTGACCGTGAAGTTGCCCGGGACCGTGATGGCGCCGGTGCCCGCGATCGTCATGCGCGCGGTGGAGTTCGTGCCGAGGATGAGCGACGTGTTGCCGAGGGTGCCCATCACGAGGCCGTTGCCGGCGACCTGAAGGAGCTCGCTCCATCCACCCAGGGCCTGGCCAAAGCGCGAGATCGTACGCGTGGAGGCGTGCGCCTGGAAGTTCACTGTAGCGGTGTCCGACTTGGCGCGAACGACGGCCGCGGCGGACGTGCCGGTGCTCGTGTTCTGCACCTGCGAGATCGTGTTGGCGTCCTGGACCAGTTCGGCGTCGACGAACTCGTCGGGCGACGCCGTACCGATGCCCACCTTGCCATCAGCCGCGATGTCGATCGAGCTCGTTGGCGCGCCCGGGCGGATGCGGAACGGGAGGCGGGAGCCGCTGGTCACGTCGCGGACGAAGAAGTTCGCTTCGTTGCCGGCGACGTCCCACGTCTGCGCGGTGAAGCCGCCCGAGCTGTTCTGCTCGAGGCGGATCGCCGGGGTGTTGCTCGTGGCGATGTGCACGTCGAGGACGGGGGTCGAGGTGCGCAGGCCGACGCGGCCCGTGCTGTCGACGAAGATCGAGTTCGTCGAGGCGCCGGCGGTGATCGTGAACGGCACCTTCGAGCCGGTGATGTCTTCGATCGAGAACTTGCTGGAGCCGCCGCACGCGTCGTTCGCGGTCAACTGCCAGTCGTTCGCGGGGCAACCCGCGGTCGTGCTGGTGTCGTCGAACTTGATGCGCGTGTTGTTCTCTTTGAGGCGCACGGTGTCGAAGCCGAAGCTCTCGTTGTTCACGCAGTCGAGGCCAACGCACGCGCTGCCCTGCACGATGAGGTCATCGGCGATGACATTATCGTTCGTGACGGGAGTCGACGGACGGTTCGCGTTCGTGATGAAGCGGCGAGGACCGGTCGAGCCGTCCTCGTTCTTGTCCGGCGCGACCACCGAGCCGCCGGTGACGACGAAGCTGCCCGACTGCACGAGCGGCTCGGCCGAGAGGCCCGCTTCCGCCATGATCCGCTTCACGGCCGCGGCGTCATCCGCGTTGCGCGCGCTCTGCAGCTTCGCGCGAGTGGCGGCGGAGATCATCGGCACGACGCGGAGCTCGTAGCGGTATTCGCCGTCCGCGAACGCAGCGTCGGAGATCTTGAACGACGGCATTTCGCCCGCCTTGAACTCGCGGGTGTACGGCTCGCCCGACGGCGACAGCACCGTCAGCTGGATCCGGTCATATCCGCTGATGGCAACCTGCCAGTCGATCGCTTGACCGTTCGCGTGCGCGCTGCCGACGGGTGCCGCCGCGAAGACGGCCGTCGACGCCGCGAGCGCGACGATCACAACTGCAAAACGAGACAAAAGGGACCGCGTGAAAGCCATGCTCTGCCTCCTCCATAAAAAGCAGCGACTCTGACGAAGACGCCGCCGGAACCAAGTTGGAAAACCTGTGACCTGACGATTCGTGATTAGAAGCGGATAAGTAACTATACATTCGCCTCGTCACGCACGCACGTGATTTGGATGTAAGAAGTGTAAGAATTTGTAAGGTGGGGACGAATTAAGGAGGAGAGCTTCCGGAATCGAGCGCTTTCCTACTCCCACTCGATCGTGCTCGGAGGCTTACTCGACACATCGTAGACAACGCGATTGATGCCGCGCACTTCGTTCACGATCCGCCGCGCCATCCGATCGAGCACGTCGTGCGGCATGCGATACCAGTCCGCGGTCATGAAGTCCGTCGTCGCCACGGCGCGGATCGCGCACACGTTCTCGTACGTGCGCTCGTCGCCCATCACGCCGACGCTCTTCACCGGCAGCAGCACCGCGAACGCCTGCGAGATCTCGCGATAGAGACCCGCGGCGCGGATCTCGTCGATCACGATCTCGTCCGCGTTCTGCAGGATCTCCACGCGATCCGCATTCACTTCGCCGAGGATGCGGACGGCGAGGCCGGGACCGGGGAAGGGATGGCGCCACACGAACTCCTCTTCGAGTCCGAGCTCGATGCCGAGCCTGCGCACTTCATCCTTGAACAGCTCGCGCACCGGCTCGATGAGCTTCAGCCCCATCTTCTCCGGCAGGCCGCCGACGTTGTGATGCGTCTTGATCACCGCGGACGGACCTTTGATCGAGACCGACTCGATGACGTCGGGATAGAGCGTGCCCTGCACGAGGAAGTCGACGTCGGGGATGCGCTTCGCCTCTTCCTCGAACACGGCGATGAACTCGTTCCCGATTCTCTTCCGCTTCAGCTCTGGCTCTTCCACCGTGGCGAGCTTGCGGTAGAAGCGCTCGCGCGCGTCGACTTGCACGAAATGCAATCCGAGTCGATCGCTGAGGCGCGAGGCGACTTGCACCGACTCGTGTTTGCGGAGCACGCCGTTGTCGACGAAGATCGCGGTGAGGCGATCGCCGATCGCCTCCGCGACGAGCAGCGCGGCCACGGTGGAGTCGACGCCGCCGCTCACCGCCGCGATCGCGTTTCGATCGCCGACCTGCGCGCGGATCTCTTCGACTTTGCGGCGGCGGTAATCGCCGAGATCCCACGTCGGCGTGCAGCCGACGACGTCGAAGAGGAAGTTCTGCAGAATCTTTCCTCCCTCCTCCGTATGCGTCACCTCGGGATGAAACTGAATGCCGTAGCACGCGCGCTCGCGATGTTCGAACGCGGCGATCGGCGCGCTTGGCGACGACGCGGTGACGCGGAATCCGGGAGGCGCGGCGAGGATGCTGTCGCCGTGACTCGCCCACACGCGCTGATGTTTCGCCGTTCCCGCGAAGAGCGGTGAGTCCGCGGTGACGTCGATCTCCGCGCGGCCGTACTCGCGCTCCGCGAACGCCTCGACTTTTCCGTCGAGCAGGAACGCGGTGAGCTGCATGCCGTAGCAGATGGCGAGGATGGGAATGCCGAGCTCGAAGATCTCGCGCGAGCAATGCGGCGCGCCCTCGGCGTACACGGACTGCGGTCCGCCGGAGAGGATGATCGCGCGCGGCGCGAGCTCGCGGATCTTGTCGGGCGCGAAGTCGAACGGCTGCACGACCGAGTACACGCGGTTCTCGCGGATGCGGCGCGCGATCAGTTGCGTGTATTGGGAGCCGAAGTCGAGGACGAGTACGGTCTGGTTGGGCTGCACGCGCGCATTCTAGATGCTGACGGATCGAGGTGGGCTGGCCGCCGGTGCTGCTTCTTTTGCTCCGGCGGCCTGGTGGGCTCGCTAGGTGGGCCAGTGCATCGTCCTGAATTCGCGATGCGGCGGGTTTCGTCTTCTGCTTTCTTAGACGGGTCCCGCGGCCTGGATGTTCGCGGCTGCCGCGTTCGGTTGCCGCAAGTTCACAACTTCAGAGGAGGTTCCGGAGCTCCTTGCCCGGCTTGAAGCGGATCGTGTTGCCCGGCGGGATCTTCACTTCCACTCCCGTCTTCGGGTTGCGTCCGATGCCTTTCTTCCGCTGCTTGACCTGGAAGACACCGAAGCCGCGGAGCTCGATGCGCTGGCCGCGCGCGAGCGCGTTGCGGAGTCCTTCGATCACGGTGTCGACCGCCTGAGCGGCTTTGACGCGCGAGATCTCGGAGACTTCCGCGACTTTGTTGACGATGTCGGCCTTGATCATGCTTCCTCCGAAGGCGCTGATTATACGATAGTTGCGCATCATGAACGCCGATCGGCACCGCATCGACACATGGCTCAAGCTCGTCTGCCTCTTCAAGCATCGCTCCGATGCGACGGAGGCGTGCAAGGGCGGGCATGTGCGGATCAACGGACAGCGCGTGAAACCGGCCGCGACGGTGCGCGAGGGCGACGTCATCGAGATGTTCGCCGGACTCGATTACCGCAAGGTCGTCGTGAAGGAGTTGCCGGAGACGAACGTGTCGAAGGAGAAGGCGCGCACGATGTACGTCGATGAGACGCCGGTGCGCGAGAAGCCGCAGATGCCGGCGATGTCGCGTGACCGCGGGATGGGTCGTCCCACGAAGAAGGAACGCCGCGACATCGAGAAGGTGCGGCGCTAAGGCGCGTTCACGAAGCGCCGCATGTCGACGTTCGCCATGAGCCCGATGGCGATGAAGAACATCATCGTCGACGAGCCTCCGTAGGAGATCAGCGGAAGCGGGATGCCCGTCGTCGGCAAGAGTCCGATCTGCATCGACACGTTGATCAGCACGTGAAAGATGATGAAGCAGATCAGACAGATGATGAGGAACGTGCCGCCGCGGTCGCGCGCGTGTTTCGCGAACTGCAGCGCCTGGAACACTAAGAAGAGGTAGAGCCCGAGGACGATCAGCACGCCGATGAAGCCCCACTCTTCGCCGAGGACGGCGAAGATGAAGTCGGTGTGGCGGGCGGGGAGGAACTCGAGCTTTGCCTGGGTCCCGTGGCGGAATCCTTTTCCGTGAATGCCGCCGGAGCCGATCGCGATCTTCGCCTGCGTCACCTGATATCCCGAGTCGAGCGGATCGCGCTCGGGATTGAGGAAGATGACCACGCGCTCCTTCTGATACGGCTTCAGGAAAAACATCCAGCCGATCGGAAGCGCGATCGCGGCCGCGAGGATCATCGCGATCCACACGCGCGCGCGGATGCCGCCGAAGAACATCGCGACCGCGACAAGCGGGAAGAACGAAGCCGCGGTGCCGAAGTCAGGCTGGATGATGATCAGTCCGACGGGCAGTCCGATGATGCCCATCACGATGAGGAACGAACGGAAGTCGAGATACGCGCGGTCGTTCGAGTCGAAGAAGCGCGCCACCATGAGCGCCGTGAAGATCTTCATGAACTCGGACGGCTGGAACTGGAAGCCGCCGATGTGAATCCACGACTTCACGTTCGCCGTGAGGCGTCCGAACACGACGAGGTACATCAGCAAGACGACGCCGATGCCGTAGAGGATCGGTGCGATATCGAAGAGCACGTGATAGTCGACGACCATGAAGATGATCATCAACGCGATGCCGATGCAGACCCACAGCACTTGCTTCTTTACCGTGCTCAGCGACGGATCGCTGTAGTACGTCGCGCTGTAGACGAGCAGGCAGCCGATCGCCGCGAGCACGAGGGCGGTGCCGATGAAGTTGAAGTCGACGTTCGGTCGTGCGCGGTCGCGAAGAATCATCGGGTGGTCGGGAGAGGAAGCTCTCCTTCCTTGATCTGCTGGAGCGTCTCCGGGTTGCTGAGATCGAGCTTCGCGCCGTTGACGTTCTCGCGGAAGCGCGCCTCATAAAGCAGCTTCGCGAGCGGAGCGGCGTCGGTGCCGCCGTGGCCGCCGTGCTCGATGAACACGACCACGACGAGCTGCGGATTCTTGAGCGGTGCGAACGACGCGAACCACGCGTGGTCCTTGTACCGGAACGGTAGCCCCTCGGTCTTCACCCAGCCGTGCTGCGCGATGACCTGCACCGTGCCGGTCTTGCCCGAGACGTCGAGTCCTTCGATGCGCGCGTTGCCGCCCGTGCCGCCGTCCTCGTTCACGACCTTCCACAGTCCGTCGCGCACGGCGCGCAGCGCGGGAGGCGCGAGGTTGACTTCATGGATGACGCGATTCGGAACGCGGAAGCGCTTGTACTCGCCGTTTTCCTGCACGCGGTCGACGTAGCGCACGACGTGCGGCTGAAAGACCTTGCCGCCGTTCGCGACCGCGGCGGTCATGTTCGCGACCTGCAGCGGCGTCACGATGAGCGGTCCTTGTCCGATAGCGACCGAGATCGTCTCGGCCGGATACCACTTCGCGTCGCCGCGGATCGGATGGTCGGTGCGCCACTTCGTCGACGGCACGAGTCCCGCGCGCTCGCCGTCGAGATCGATGTGCGAGATCTCGCCGAACGTGAGCTGGTGCGCGTAGTCGTGGATCTTGTCGACGCCGAGGCGCGCGCCGGTGTTGTAGAAGAAGACGTCGCACGAGACTTTCATCGCGTGCTCGACGTCGACCGAGCCGTGGCCTTCGCGCTTCCAGCAGCGGAAGCGCCGGCCGAAGAACACGCCGCTGCCGCCGCACCCGAACTCGGTGTTCGGTCCGATCACGCCATCCGACAAACCGGCGATGGCCATGACGACTTTGAAAACGGAGCCCGGCGAATAGAGTCCCTGGATCGCGCGATTGAGCTCGATCTTGAATGGGTTGCTCGTGATGGTCTTGTACACCTCGGGCGTGAACCGCTTCGAATAGATGTTCGGGTTGTACGCGGGCGAGGAGACCATCGCCACGACTTCGCCGTTGCGCGGATCGAGCGCGACCGCGGCGCCGACCATCTCGTTCTCGATGAAGTACTGCTCGGCTCTGCGCTGCAGCTCGAAATCGATCGTGAGATAGATGTTGTCGCCCGGCACCGGCACCTTGCGCGCCGGAACGTATTCGCTGAGGCGGCGGCCGTCCGCGTCGTACTCCCAGAACTCCGCGCCGTCTTTGCCGCGCAGGTACGGGTCGTACATCAACTCGACGCCGCGCTTTCCGATGAGGTCGCCCTGCACGAGGTCCTTGTTCTGTTCGAGATCTTTCTGGCCGACTTCACCGATGAAGCCGAGGACGTGCGCGGCCATCGTGCTGTAGGGATAGTTGCGGCGCTGCACCGGAACGACGTTGATCTCCGGGAACGCGATCGACTCCGCCTGGAGCTTCGCGACCTGCGCCATCGTTAGGTCTTCCGCGAGCGGGAAGGGCGTGCTGAAGGAGACCTTCGCCGATTCTTTTTCCCAGCGCGCGGTCATCTCGGCGACGGGAATCTCGAGGACGACCGCCAGGAACTGGATGAGTTTCTCGCGACGCGTCTTGTCCGCCTTGAGCAGCGGCTTCATGACGACGCGATCGATCTGCAGCGTGTACGCGGGCTGGTTGTCGGCGAGGATTTTTCCGGTGCGGTCCATGATGAGACCGCGCTTCGCCGGCACTTCGATCTTCCTCAGCGCATTCGCCTCGGACAAGCCGCGATACTTCTCCGCCTGCACGCCCTGCACGAACCAGAACGAGCCGGCGAGGAAGACGAACGCCGCGACCATGCCCCACAGGAGCACGTTGATGCGGAACTGGAGGAACTTCTGATCGTCGCGATAGACACGCATGGCGAGTTGTCAGTTGGCGGTTGGCGGTTGGCGGTTGGAGCTACCAGGCTGTCGTGCGGCGTGTTGCATCGATGGGCTCCTCCCGCAGGAACAATGTCAGCAACTGATACACCAGCATCCCGAACAGAAGCGTGAAAATCGTCTTCACGAGCAGCGCCTGTTCGAACATTTCGATTTTCTGTTTCACGAGGATGTTCACGAGGACGTAGATCACGAGCTCGTTGACGATGACCGCGCCGCCCAGACACGCGCCGAAGGCGAGAGTGCCGCGGAGCGCGAGGCGCGAGTTGATCGTCGCGACGACGTACGCGCAGACCGTGAGCGAGAACGCGTGCAGTCCGAACATCGCGTTCGAGAACGCGTCCTGCACGAAGCCGGCGAGCACGCCCGCGACGATCGCGCCGAGGACGTTGCCGCCCATCGAGTAGTAGATGACGAGGATGACGTACGGATTGAAGAACGCGAGCGCGTTCGGATAGAAGCTGTCGAGGAGCGAGTGCAGCGTCAGCGCGATCAGCAGGCCGATCGCGAATCGAAGCCATCTCAAGGTGCGTACCTCACGACCGAGTCCGGGATCTTGCGCGTGTGGATGACGATGACTTCCTCGATCGTGCCGAAGTCGACGGAGGGCTTGACCTGCACGGTTTTGAAGAGCGACTGCCCCGGCTCCGCGCGCACGACGGTGCCG
>DATELS010000641.1:0-4792 GCA_035276365.1 Thermoanaerobaculia bacterium | reverse complement strand
ACGACGTACCGCGCGCCCTGCGCGTTCACCTTGCGCAGGAGCTCCGCGAGCACGTCCTTCTTCGCCGTCGCGCCGGGCGTCGACGCGAGTCGGTCGAAGTACTCGCCGAGCTCCGCGAGCGTGATGTCGCGCGACGGATCGTCGGGAAACGACTCCGCGATCGTGTCGCCCGCGTCCGCGTACTTCGGCCACGGTTCCCACACCTCGTCCTGCGTCCGTCCGGTCGCGTCGGCCACCGCATCGCCGATTCCGGCGCCGCCGATGCCCGCCACGCGCTGATCGCGCCGCGGAAACGGCGAGCCGGAGAAGAACACCGCCGCGCGCTCGAGCGAGGCATCGTCGAGCGACTTCAGGTAGTCGCCGAGGATGCGTTCTTTCTCGGATTTTTTGGAGGTTGCGGCGATCGCGTTCGCCGTCGCTGTGAAGTCAGAAAGCATTGATATGATCCGCCGCCATGAAAACGAAAGTCACCGTGGTCGGCGCAGGCAATGTCGGCGCCACTGTAGCTCAGGGCATCGCGTGGAAGGAGCTTGCGGACGTCGTCCTCGTCGACATCGTCGAAGGCGTGCCGCAGGGCAAGTCGCTGGACATGATGGAGACCGCGCCCGTCGAAAAGTACGACTCCATCCTGCGCGGCATCAACACCTACGACGGCACGGAAGACTCGGACGTCGTCGTCATCACCGCCGGTCTCCCGCGCAAGCCGGGCATGAGCCGCGACGATCTGCTGTGGAAGAACGAAGAGATCGTCGGCGGAGTCACGGCGGAGATCGTGAAGCGCTCGCCGAATTGCATCATCATCGTCGTGTCGAATCCGCTCGACGCGATGTGCGAAGTCGCGCGCCGCGTTTCCAAGTTCCCGCGCGAGCGCGTCCTCGGCATGGCCGGCGTGCTCGACTCCGCGCGCATGCGCGCGTTCATCGCGATGGAGCTGAACGTTTCCGTCGAGAACACCCACGCCTTTGTCCTCGGCGGCCACGGCGACACCATGGTGCCGCTGCCTCGCTACTCGACCGTCGCTGGCATCCCGATCACGGAGCTCATCTCGAAAGAGCGCATCGACGCGATCGTCGACCGCACGCGCAACGGCGGCGCGGAGATCGTCAACCTGCTCAAGACGTCCGCGTGGTACGCGCCGGGCGCATCGGCCGTCGAGATGGTCGAGGCGATCGTGAAAGACAAGCGCAAGATCCTCCCCTGCGCCGCGTATCTGCAGGGCGAGTATGGCTACGACGATCTCTTTGTCGGCGTGCCGGTGAAGCTCGGCCGCAACGGACTCGAGCAGATCATCGAGATCAAGCTGACCGAGGAAGAGTCCGCCGCGCTTCGGAAATCTGCGGATGCGGTCAAGGAGTTGGTAGATAAGTTGAAGACCGCGACCTAACATGGTCGGTGGTCCAACCGGGCCACAAACCATGAAAAAACTCGTCATCGACATCGAGACCGTCGGCACTCCGTGGGAGGAGCACGACTCCTACGTTCGCGAATACCTCATCAAAGGCATGAGCGAGGCGGAGGCCGAGGAGGAGAAGCGCCGCGGCGCGCTCTCGCCGTTCACCGGACGCATCGTCGCCATCGGCGTCGTCAACGCGGAGACCGGCCGCTCGTGCGCGATGTACGAGGTGCCGGGGCAGACGGAAGTCGTCACGCGCAAGGACGGCAACCGCACGCTCATCTCCGGCAGCGAGAAGCAGATCCTCGAGAAGTTCTGGGACTACCTCGACAAAGACGATCGCTTCATCTCCTTCAACGGACGCCAGTTCGACGGTCCGTTCCTCATGATTCGCTCCGCGATCCGCGGCGTGACGCCGAAGCGCGATCTCGTCGGCAATCGCTATCGCTTCCATCCGAACTGCGACCTCCGCGAGGTGCTGAACTTCAACGGCACGCTCAATCCGCGGCAGACGCGCTTCAACCTCGATCTCGCGTGCAAGACGTTCGGTATCGTCAGCTCGAAGACGGAAGGCATGGACGGCCGCGCCGTGGAGACGCTCTATCGCGCCGGACGCCACGAAGACATCGCGATCTATTGCCTCGAGGACGTGCGCGCGACGTGCGAGCTCTATCTCAAACTCGAGAAGACGCTGCTCCTCTTCGAGCCCGCGTTCAAGGAAGCGGAAGAGCGCATCGCGCGTCGCCGAACCGCGGAGCAGCTCTCGATGCTGGAGCCCGAGCCGGAGCCGTCGTTCCTGCAGGCGCCGTTGCTCCCGACTCCGGAGCCGACGTTCATGGAGTCGGTGACCGAGACCTCGCGCATGATGGCGCTCGCGCTCGACGCGACGCCCGACGACGTCGTGACGTCGAAGCATCAGGCGATCGTGCTCGAGAAGCTCGTGCAGCCCGACTTGCGCGACGACGAGCTGCTCTGAGCCTCAACGTACAATCTGCGCGTGCAGGTCTACCGCGCACGCATCTTCACGCCCGTCGCCGATCCGTTCGCGAACGGGATCGAGCAGTCGTATCGCTCGTTCGACGACGGGCATCTCGCGGTCGATGAGCACGGCCGCATCGCGAGCGTCGGTGAGTGGAGCGAGGCGCCCGCGGGCGATGTCGTCGACTGCACCGGCGCACTGATCACGCCCGGCTTCATCGACACGCATCTGCACGCGCCGCAACTCGAGATGATCGGCTCGTACGGCGGACATCTCCTCGAATGGCTGAACCGCTACACGTTCCCGACCGAACGCAAGTTCGAGGATCCGGAGCACGCGCGCCGCGTCGCGCGCGCGTTCTACGACGAGCTGCTTCGCAACGGCACGCTCGCCGCGCTCATCTTCTCGACGGTGCATCACGACGCGACCGACATCTTCTTCGAGGAGGCGGAGCGTCGCGGCTTCCGCGGCATCGTCGGCAAGACGATGATGGATCGCAACGCGCCGGAGTATCTGCTCGACAGGAGTCCGCGCCAGTCGTACGACGAGAGCCGCGCGCTGCTCGAGAAATGGCACGGACGCGGCCTCCTGCGCTATGCGATCACGCCGCGGTTCGCGCCAACGTCGACGCCGGAGCAGCTCGAAGTCGCGGGCCAGCTCAAGCGCGAGTTTCCCGACGCGTGGGTGCACACGCACATCTCGGAGAATCCAAACGAAGTGCGCTGGGTGCAGGAGCTGTTCGCCGAGGCGGAGTACGCGGATGTGTATGACCGGTATGGATTGCTCGACGAGCGCACCGTGCTCGCGCACGGCGTGTGGCTGACGGCGGAGGAGCTGGATCTGCTGTCGCGTCGCGGCGCGCGCATCTCCCACTGCCCCAACTCCAACCTCTTCCTCGGCAGCGGACTGTTTCCGCTGCATCGCGTGCTGCGCGCGGGCGTGATCGTCGGACTCGGCAGCGACATCGGCGCGGGCACGACGCCGTCGCTCTTCAACGCGATGGCCGACGCGTACAAAGTGCAGCAAGTGCAGAACGTCTCCCTCAGCCCGTTCCAGCTCTGGTATCTCGCGACGCTCGGCGGCGCGAACGCGCTCTCGCTCGCGAACGAAACTGGCAGCCTCGAGCCCGGTAAGTCCGCCGACTTCCTCGTCCTCGATCTCGACGCGACACCGCTCCTCGCCTTGCGAACGCAACGCGCCGCGTCGGTCGAAGACCTCCTCGCCGGCCTCATCTTCATGGGGGATGATCGCGCGGTGGAGCGAAGCTTTGTGGCGGGAAGGTGCGTCTCACAGAGAGGCGGCTGACCGAGTCATCCGGCATCCCCCTTGCCCCCCATCCGCATCAGCAGGAGGTTTTATGTCTCGCATCCTTCGGATTTCTGCGATTTGCGCGGTGTTCGCGCTCGCGGCGGTGTCCTCTTTCGCGCAAAACAGTCCGCTCGTCGGGACGGTCATCGACGTCGATGAGGGTCGCAATCGACTGCAGATCGAGGCGGATTCGCAGGCCGGTTCGCGCATCACGATCGAGACCGACGCAATCTCGACGGTCTATCAGGGATTCGGCACGGTCATCGCCGGCAAGCCCGAGATCTTCACCGGATCGACCGGCCTCTCCAACGTGCGCCTCGGCGATCGCGTCGAGATTCGCGGCGTCGTGAAATCGCAGAACGTCTACCGCGCCGATCAGATCAACCTCCTCGGCCGCCAGGTCGCGGCGAGCTCGGTCGGCGTCGGCCAGACGCGCACGCCGACGAGCGTTGCGACGCAGACCGACGATCGCGTGACCGGCTCGACCGACGTGCCGCGCAGCGTCGAGGGCACGATCCGCACGATCAACTTGAACGAGAACCGCATCGTCATCCAGACGACGGACCGCACGATGCTCACGGTGCGCGCGACGCGCAACACTCCCGTCTACTACCGCAACGAGCGCTACACGATCAACAACCTCGAGCTCGGCGATCGCATCCGCGTCGAGCCGGACACACGCACCGCGAACACGGACGAGCTCACCGCGCGCTCGATCGAAGTCACGGCGTCGGTGCAGGACACCGGCACCGCGCCCGGCAACGGCGCGGTCGTCACGATCATCTCCGGCCGCGTCACGCGCGTCGAGCCGGGACTCGACTATGTGTACGTCGACGACGGACGCAACGGCGAGATTCGCGTCGACATGCGTCAGGCCAGCGACGCCGCACGCGAGCCGATGCGCGCGCGCGACATGAAGATCGGCGATCAGGTCGAGATCAGCGGCAGCTACAACCGTACGGGCGACATGTTCCTCGCGTCGACGGTGCGCTTCGGCGCGGGCACGCCGACACGCGCGTCCGACATCGGCTACCAGATGGATGACGAACGGCTGAGCGTGGTGTCGATCACCGGCACCATCACCGAGACTCTCGAGGACGCCTCGACCCTCG
>DATELS010000640.1:0-4174 GCA_035276365.1 Thermoanaerobaculia bacterium | reverse complement strand
CGCTCGCGAATGCCGATGAGTCCGAGCGAGCGCGCGCTGCCGACTTCCTGCGCGCTGATGCCGCGTCCGTCGTCGCGAATCTCGATCCAGACCTCGTTCTCGCGCGGACGCACGCGCAGCTCGACGCGCGTCGCGTTCGAGTGTCGCGCGACGTTGGTCAACGCCTCCTGGATGATGCGATACATCGCGGTCGCGCGCGTGGAGTCGACGTCGACGTCATCGGGCAACGACAACTCACACTCGATCCCCGTCCTCTCCTCGAACATCCTCGCCTCGGACTCCACCGCCGCGACGAGGCCGAGGTCGTCGAGGATGCTCGGGCGGAGCTCGGAGGCGATGCGCTGCACCGACGTGACGAGCGCATCGAGTGTTTGCAGGACGCGCGCGCGAACGGGCGAGTCGCGGTCCTGCATCTTTTCCATGAGGCCGAGGACGTCCATCTTCAGCGCGGTGACGGCTTGTCCGAGGTCGTCGTGGATCTCGCGGGCGATGCGTGTGCGCTCCTGCTCCTGCGCGACGAGGAGATTGTCGGAGAGCGCCTTGAGCGCCTGCTCCTTCTCGTGCATCTCCTCCTCGGCCCGCGAGCGGTTCTCCACCATTTCGTTGAAGCCGGCCGCGAGCTCGGCGATCTCGCGCGGTCCCGCGACGTTGACGCGTCCGTACGCGCCGCGCGAGACCGAGGCGGCGGCGCGCGCGAGCGCATCGAGCGGACGGCCGATCGCGCGCGAGACGATGAGCGCCGCGGTGGCAAGGACGAGGACGATGACGCTGCCGCCGAGCAGTCCCCGCGCGAATGCAATCCGCTCCGCCGCCATCACCTCGGTCGTCGGGACTCCGACGTAGATGGACCACTTGATCTCCGGAATGGTGGCGAAGCCGTATTGACGGAAGACGCCATCGACGCCGCGCGCCTGCGTCACGCCTTCTTTCTCGCGCAGGACGATCTCGGTCAGCGCCGAGCGGCGCACGTTGCGGCCGGTCCAGCGCTCCGGATCGTGCGTGCGCGCGACGATCGTGCCGCGGTCGTCGAGGATGGTGACGACAGCGCCGGGCGGGAGCGCGTCGCGTCCGACGATCTCGGGCAACGCGATGATCGCGAGCGTGCCGCGAAAGCTTCCGGTGACCGGTTGCGCGACGACGGAGACCCAGTGATCGCGGATCGAGCGAATGATCGGCACATGCGGATGGAGTTGTCCGCTCTGCAGCTCCTGCGACAGCCACGCGCGCGCGATGGTGGCGATTGGTTCGTCAGTGGGCGTCGGTGTGCCGGAGCAGACGAGAGCTCCGTGCGCGTCGAAGAGGGCGAGATCGAGATACTGCGGGAAGAAGTCGACGAGCGCGAAGAGGGAGTCGCAGCGCGCGCCGTCGAAGTCGCGAATCGCGGGACGCGCGGCCATGCCGCCGAGGAGGCGCAGCGAGTCACCATGCAGCGCGCGCAGGCGCGACGCCATCGTGCGCGCGGTCGCGAGCGCCGACTGCTGCGCCTCGACCGCGTGTCTCCGCGTCTGCTCGACGAAGAGCAGCGTGAGGAGCAGTGTCAGCGGCAGTGCGACGCCGAGGACGAGGCCGGCCAGCCACCAGCGGATGGAGAGGCGACGTCGCGGCATCGGCGCAGTGTACTGCGCGGATTCACGTCAGCTCTTCGGGATCTCCTTCGTGATCTCGACGAGCACCGCGAGGCCCGTCTCCTCGCGCCGCAGCGCGATCGCATTTCCGGGGATGCGCGCCTCGCGGCAGAGCGCGATCACGTCGTCTTCGCTGCGCTCGATGAGGAACCAGTCGCCGATGTATTCGATGAGGCAGCGGAACGGATTGTCGCGCGCAATGTTCGTGAAGAAGAACGTGCCGCCGTCGCGCAGGAGGCGGCGATAGACCGTGCGCAGGAGAAAGATCGCGGCGCGATCGGGGAGGTAGTCGAAGAGACCGCCGGCGAGGACGAGATCGAAGCCGCCGGGAACGCGTCCGACGATCTTCATCGCATTCTCGTGGATGAAGCGGCAGCGCGCGCGGATGTGCTCGACGACGCGCGACGCCTCGACGAGCGCTTCTTCATCCGCATCGTTGAGCCAGATCTCGCCGGCGAGGTTCTCGAGCATCGGCGCGATCAGCGCGAAGTCGGGCGCGCCTCCGCATGCGAGCGCGAGGATGCGGCTCTCGCGCGGGCGCTCCATCATCGTCTTCAGGATGCGCGCGGCCTGATGCTGCACTTTGTTGCGGTGCTGCTGCGCGATCGGGAAGTTGAGCGAGTACGCCTGGCAGACGTATTCGAGCGTGCCGGACGGCGCGTCGTTGCGGCCGCGGCAGATGTAGTCGACCGTCTCGAAGTCGCCGGTGTAGCCGCGCGGCCAGTCCTGCAGACGTCGCACGAACGGCGCGCGCGCGTGAATCGCGCGCGCGGGCTCGAGCAGTTGCACGATGGACGCGCGATCCATCCCCGCGGCTTCGCACTGAAGCACGGAGGCGCAGATGTCATGAAGCTGGGCGAGTGCGGCGTGATAGAGCGCGGTGGGATGAACGGCGGAGACGCGCTCCTCGAGCGCGCAGAAACGTTGGACGGCGGCCTGCAGCTCGAAGGCGGCAGCGGGCGATTGCATCGCGATGCTCTCCTCTCACGAACGTCAACCGGGGGCCTGCACCGGGTGAGAGGGATGCCGATGCGGAATTTCCGCTCGGCCGCGCGGAAATAATTGGAGCAGGCTCTGACCTTTGCGTACAATCGCCGGCCCTGATTCCGGGTGCCCGGACACATTCTTTAACAATCTGCCAGCTCCTTGAACCCCGCCGAGGCGAGGTTCCGCTAGGCCAGAAGGAGGTCACATGAGGACTTATGAAGTCCTGTTCATCCTCTCTCCGCAAGTGACGGAGGAGGAGGCGACGACCCTCATCAACGACTTCAAGAGCATCGCAGCCGCGAACGGCGCGACTCTGAAGAGCGAGGATGCATGGGGACGGCGCCGTCTCGCATATCCCATCCACAAGTTCAACGACGGCATCTACCACCTCTTCGTGCTGGAGAGCGAGCAGTCGCTTTCCGAGCTCGACCGCCGCATGAAGAACGTCGACCGCGTCCTGCGGCACGTCATCGTGCGCACGGATCTCGACCAGAAGCGCGCGGACAAGCTCGCGAAGCGCAATCCGAAGAAGGAACGCTCGCGCCCGTCCGCGCCGATGGCTGCCGCCGCTCCCGATGCCGGAGCGGAGATGACCGCGGGCGCCGACGAAGCGCCGCAGGCATAAAGAGAGGAGACGAACGATGGCTACGATGACTCCTGGAAGACGTGGTCCCGGTGGTCCGGGCGGTCCGGGCGGCGATCGCGATCGCGGCGGCCCGGGCGGACAGCAGGGCGGCAAGAAGAAGTTTTTCTACCGCCGCAAGCGCGTGTGCAAGTTCTGCGTCGAGAAGATCGAATACATCGACTTCAAGGACGTGAAGACACTGCAGCAGTTCATCCCGGAGCGCGGCAAGATTCTTCCGCGCCGCATCTCGGGCACCTGCGCGCTGCACCAGCGCAAGCTGCAGAACGCGATCAAGCGCGCGCGCATCGCCGCGCTGCTCCCGTTCACCGCGGACTAAAACCGCGCGTTCTCAATGATCGAATCGTCCCTCTCTCCGAGCGAGCCGGTGATGCTGCCGGGGCGGCCTTCGGGCCGCGTCGCGCGCAGCGTCCTCGGCTACGCCATCGCGATCGCGCTGATGAGCGTGACGATCGCGGTGTTCGTTCCGGCCGCGCTGTTTCACTGCGCGATCCGCAACGGACGGCGCGCGGCGTGGGCGGCGGCGGGTGTCGCGCTCGTGCTCTGCGCGGGCTACGCCGCGGCGCTCGCGGCGAAGACGCCGGCATCGCAGGCGGTCGTGTGGGTCTCGGTCGTCGGAGCGTTTCTGACGATCGCGCTCCCCGCGCTCGCGGCGCTGCCGCTCGTCGAGCGCGGCGAGTCGTTCGGACGCGTGCTCGTGTTCCTGCTCGCGGGAAGCATCGCCGGACTGGCGCTGACCGAGGCAGGAGCGCGGACCGCGCTGGCGTTCTCGCCGTACGAGGCCGCGATCCAGCAGACGAAAGCCAGCAACGACCAGGTCATCCAGCTCTACCGCGCGAACAAAGCGCCGGCGGAAGCGATCCACGTGCTGCAGAAAGCCTCCGCGTACCACCTCTTCGTGCTGCCCGGCTCGATGCTG
>DATELS010000639.1:0-3095 GCA_035276365.1 Thermoanaerobaculia bacterium | reverse complement strand
CCACACGTCCGACTGCGTCCGCCGGTCCGAGTACACGAGCGTCTTTCCATCCGCCGACAAGCTCATCGCGGTCGCGGGGATGGTCGTGGCGACGTCGCGGATTGCGCCGGTCGTCACGTCCACGATGCGCGGTTCGCCGGCGTCGCTGTAGAGGATCTCGTGGCCGCTCGGGAGCCAGATCGGGCGGGCGCCGCCGGGGGTGACGGCGCGGTAGCGGCGATCGGTCAATGAATACACCGCGATGCCGGGACGATCGCGCAGCTCGCCGGCGAGCATCGTGCCGTCCGGCGACCACGCGCTCATCGCGGGATGCAGGCCATCCGGGTTCGGCGGGAGCGGCGCGATCTTGCCGTCCGTCATCACGTACGAATTCTCGTCGTTGAAGAACGCCAGGCGTTTCGCATCGGACGAGATGCCTGGGTACCACATGCTCCGTCCCGTCGTGTGCGTGAGTTGCGTGAGATCGCTGCCGTCCGGATGAATGCTCCAGATCTCGTAGCGGTCGCGGTCGCGATTCGAGTAAAAGAAGATCCGCTCGCCGTCCGGCGACCACACCGGACCGCGGTCGCGGTAGACATCGCTCGTGAGCTGGCGCATCTCGCCCGTCGCCACCTCCACGATGTACAGATCCTCCTGCCCGCCGCGATTCGTCACCGCCACGTAGCGCCCGTCCGGCGAGACCTGCGAGCTGAACACGAGAAACGACCCTTCGAGAATCGGATGCGGCTCGCCGCTCGTCGCGCCGGCCACGGGATCGAACGCGATCGCGCGAATCGCCTCCGTCTGCTCGAACGACGCGTACAGCATGCGCGACCCGTCGCGCGAGATCGAGTAGTTGCCGCTGAAGCGCGCGGGAATCGTCACCGCCTCCGCCGCGCCGTCCGTCCGGCCGCTCTCCTCGTCGATGCGTACGCGCCAGAGATTCATCGCGCCGCTGCGATCGCTGCCGAAGTAAAGAAATTGACCATCGGGCGACCACACCGGATTCCAGTCCACCGCGGGATCCTCGTTGACGCGGACCACCGTCTTCGCCGGATCGCTCGCGTCGGGATCGATCGTCCACAGATCGCGCTGCGCGGACTCGCCGCTCATGCCCCAGTACGCGATGCGGTGTCCGTGCGGCGACCAGCTCGGCTGCACCGCGTCGTGCTCGAGGATGCGTCGCTTCGCGCCCGTCTTCACGTCGAGAATCCACAGCGCGCTCATCGTGCCGCGCGAGGTCGGCGTGAACGTCACCGACTCCGTTGCGCAGACGATGCGCGCGCCGTCCGGCGACCATGACGGATTGAAGCAGCCCGACCCGATGCGCCGCGACGACTCGCCGGTCGCGCCCATGACGAAGATGCCGCCACCGTCGCACTCCGAGCGATACGCGATCAGCGTTCCGTCCGGCGAGAACGCCGGCTGCGAGTCCGCGAGCTCGCATCGCTTCGTCAGGTTGATCGCGTTGCGGCCGCCGATGCGCTGCAGAAAGATGTCCGTGCCTCGCGTGTAGACGAACGTCTGCCCGTCGGGCGCGATCGACGGCGACAGCTCCGTCCCCTCGCCCCACGTGAGATGCGTGAACGACGTCGTCGGCTCCTGCTTGCCGTGCGGCTGAATCATCCAACCCGCGGTCACGCCCGCGAGCACGAGCGCGAGTCCGATGCCCGCCGCGATCAAGCCGCGGCGCGGCGTGCGATTCGGAACGATGGGCATCGTTCCCGACGTGCTGGAGAGCATGTCGAGGTGAAAGGCGAGATCGCGCGCGGACTGAAACCGCTGCTCCGGACTCTTCTCCAGGCAATGACGAATCACGCGATCGAGTCCCGGAGTCACCGCGGGATTCAGCGACGCCAGCTCCGGCGGATCCTCGCGCAGAATCGCGGACATCGTGTCTGCCGGCGAGCTGCTGCGGAACGGATGTTCGCCCGCGACCATCTCGTACAGCAGCGTTCCCAGCGAGAAGATGTCGCTGCGCGGATCGACGACCTGCCCGCGCACTTGCTCCGGCGACATGTACCCGACCGTGCCGATGACCGTGCCCGGCGACGTGTCCTGCTCCATCGTGTCGTCGTCGGGAAACGCGACGTCGTCCGCGCTGCGCAGCTTCGCGACGCCGAAGTCGAGGATCTTCACGCGCCCGTCGCGCGTGACGAAGAGATTCTCCGGCTTGAGATCGCGATGCACAATCCCGCGCTCGTGCGCGGCCGCGAGTCCGTTCGCGATCTGAATGCCGTAGTCGATCGCCTTGCGGATCGGCAGCCGCACCGCGGAGTCGCCGTCGCGCAGGAAGCTGCGCAGCGTCTCGCCTTCGAGCAGCTCGGTGACGATGTACGGCTTGTCGTCCGCCTTGCCGACGTCGAAGATCGTAAGGAGATTCGGATGATTGAGCGCGCCGGCCGCGCGCGCCTCCTGCTCGAAGCGATGCATGCGATCGGCGAACTTTGCGAACGTCGGCGGCAGGACTTTGATCGCGACGTCGCGTCCGATGCGCGGATCGAGCGCGCGATAGACCTCGCTCATGCCGCCCGCACCGATGCGCGCAACGATCTCATACGGGCCGAGTCGCGTTCCGGCGGAGAGGGTCATTGGACGGCGACATTGTAGTTGCTTGCCGGTGGGCGGTTGGTTGGCGGTTGGCGGTCAACATTCGGCAAACGCGTGATGAATCTCACGCAACCTCGTCGCTTCCGAACCGAATATCCATTCGTATGAGTTACACCGACTGGCTCCGCCGTCAGGTTTCGCGACTGGAGGACGAGATTCGCCGTCACTCCGTCTTCGACTCCGATGCGCCCGCGTCCGCCGGGCAACTCTCGGAGCTGCGCACGAAGGTCGTGATGCACACGTACCTCAAGCAGCAGCTCCTCCGCCGCGACACGGCCGTCGAGACGGCGGCGTACGACGAGGAGTACGACACGCAGGAGTTCGTGCTCGTGCGCCGGACGAACTAAGGCCGCTGTAGCGAGTCCGGATTCTCGCCCGCGCGCAGCGAGATCGCCGCGCCTTCTTCGCCGAGCTCGAGGCACTCGAACAGGTTGCGAATGTATTGGCCGAGGCGGTCGCCGGCGATGTGAGAGGACTCGAGGGAGGCGACGAGTTGCCGTCCCAAC
>DATELS010000638.1:0-4315 GCA_035276365.1 Thermoanaerobaculia bacterium | reverse complement strand
ACTTCGATGGTGATGTTGGCGGTCATCTTCGGCTTGAGCAGCTCGCCGGGATTCGCCACTTCGATGATGACCGGATAGCTGACGACGTTCTGATTGACCTGCGCGTTGTAGCGAATCTGCGCGATGCGTCCGCGGAATTCTTCGTCCGGATACGCATCGACGTTGAAGCGCGCGACCTGTCCCACTTTCACGCGGCCGATGTCCGACTGATCGACATCCGCCTGCACCTGCATCTTCGTGAGGTCCTGCGCGATCTCGAAGAGCGTCGGCGCCTGAAACGATGCGGCGACGGTCTGTCCGACGTTGTACTGCTTGTCGACGACGACGCCGTCGATGGGCGAGTTGATCCTGGTGTAGCGGAGGTTCGTGGTCGACTGGCTGAGGGCGGCCTGCGCCTGCGCCACCTGCGCTCTCGCCGACTTGTACTGCGCCTCCGCGGCGTCGACGTCGGCCTGCGGCGCGAGTCCCGCGGCGAGCAGGCGTCGCTGACGGTCGTACTTGATCCGTGCGTCATCGGTCTGCACCTGCGCGCGCGTGAGGTCCGCGCGCCGCTGCTCGACCTGCGCCTCGAACGGCGTCGGATCGAGCTCGGCGAGGAGCTGACCTTTGCGCACCTGACTGTTGAAGTCGGCGTAGAGCTTGGCGATGACGCCGGAGACCTGACTGCCGACCTGAACGGTCGTGACCGCGGAGAGCGTGCCGGTGGCGGTGACGGTGGTCGTCACAACGCCGCGATCAGCTTTTTCCGTTTTGTATTGAGCGTCTTTGCTCCCGCGGCCTTTGCATCCGACGATCGCGAGAATGAGGAGAAGAACAATGAGTTTGCGTTGCACTTTGTAGAACATCCCTTCTCACTACGACTGAGGCGGGCCAGCGTTGAAGGCGGGGAGTGTAGCCCGGATTTTCGCCATGCTATGCTTCGCGCCCGCCATGGCGCTTTTCTCCAAGGACCCTGCTCCGCCCACGACACCCCGCAGCGATACGCGTGCCGGTTCCGCGCCCACGCAGCCGGGAGGAACGTTCATCGGACCGAACGTGATCATCGACGGCAAGATCACGGGCTCGGAGCTCGTGACCGTGGAGGGCACGGTGCGCGGCGACATCAACGTGACGAGCGATCTCCGCGTCGGCACGAAGGCGCGCATCGAGGCCACCGTGCACGCGCGCAACGTGACGGTGGAAGGCAAGGTGACGGGCGACATCTCGGCGGACGACAGAGTCGAGCTCGTGGCCAGCGCCACCGTCGACGGCAACATCAAAGCCCCGAAGATCGTCGTGGCCGAGGGAGCGAAGTTCCGCGGCAACGTCGACATGGGATCGCGCGCGCCGCGCGAAGACGCGGCGGGCGCGAAGGCGAAGTAACCAGAACGCAGATCTGCGCTCTGCGATCCAACCCGGAGGTATCCATGACCGCAATCGACACCAACACATTCGCAAAAGACCACCAGTTGCGCGAGACGCGCGAGTACTCCAACTACATCGACGGGCAGTGGGTGAAGTCGAAGTCGGGGAAGACGTTCGAGAATCGCAATCCGGCCAATCAGGACGATCTCATCGGGCTTTTTCAGGAGTCGAATGAAGACGATCTGAACGTGGCCGTCGATGCGGCGTCGCGCGCGTACGAGGCGTGGCGTTTGATGCCGGCGCCGAAGCGCGCGGAGTTCCTGTATCGCGTCGGCGAGATCCTCAAGCGCGACAAGGACAAGATGGCGCGCGAGATGACGCGCGAGATGGGCAAGGTCGTCGACGAGACGAAGGGCGACATCCAGGAGGCGATCGACATGGCGTTCCTCGCCGCGGGCGAAGGTCGCCGCCTCTTCGGCGTGACGACGCCCTCCGAGCTCGCCAACAAGTTCAACATGGCCGTCCGCATGCCCCTCGGCGTCGCGGGACTCATCACGCCGTGGAACTTCCCGATGGCCATTCCGGCGTGGAAGGGCATGGCCGCGCTGGTGTGCGGCAACACGGTCGTCATCAAGCCCGCGTCGCTCACGCCGCTGTCGGTGATCATGCTGACCGAGGCGTTCGAAGAGGCGGGATTGCCGAAGGGAGTGTGGAACGTCGTCACCGGCGGCGGCCGCGAGGTCGGCGATCCGATGACGAAGCACGCGAAGATTCGCGTCATCTCCTTCACCGGCTCGACGGAAGTCGGCCGCGACATCTCCGTCGCGTGCGCGCCGTCGTTCAAGCACGTTCATCTCGAGATGGGCGGCAAGAACGTGATCATGGTGATGGAAGACGCCGACGTCGATCTCGCGGTCGACGGCGCGCTGTGGGGCGCATTCGGCACGACCGGACAGCGCTGCACCGCGGCGTCGCGCATCGTCGTGCACGACAAGGTGTACGACCAGTTCGTCGACAAGCTCGCGGGACGCGCGAAGTCGCTGCGCGTCGGCAACGGTCTCGATGCGAACGTGCAGATGGGACCGAGCGTGTCGAAGTCGCAGCTCGAGACGGTGAAGAGCTACGTGAAAATCGGCAAGGATGAAGGCGCGCGCGTCGCCGCCGGCGGCAACGCGCTCACGGATGGCGATTACGCGAAGGGCTTCTTCCACGAGCCGACCGTGTTCGCGGACGTGACGCCGGAGATGCGCATCGCGCAGGAAGAGATCTTCGGACCGGTGACGGCGGTGATCCGCTGCAAGTCGTTCGAAGAGGCGATCGCGATCGGCAACGGCGTGCGCTACGGACTGTCGTCGTCGATCTACACGCGCGACGTGAATCGCGCGTTCGCGGCGATGCGCGACATGTACACGGGCATCTTCTATGTGAACGCGCCGACGATCGGCGCGGAAGTGCACCTGCCGTTCGGCGGCGTGAAGGAAACGGGCAACGGCCACCGCGAGGCGGGCGTCGCCGGCATCGATGTGTTCACGGAGTGGAAGTCGATCTATGTGGACTACTCGGGACACCTGCAGCGTGCGCAGATCGACACGGAGCTTTAGCGCGGCGGCGGCACTGGCCGCCGCACTCGCGCTTCCCGCGTTCGCGCAATCTACGGAGCAGAACGCGCAGCGCATCATCGACGCGATCCTGACGAAGTCGCAGGGCTACGACACGCTCGCGTATCTGACGGACAACATCGGTCCGCGCCTGTCGGGCTCGAAGGGCGCGGCGCTCGCGGTGGCGTGGACGACGAAGCGCTATCGCGAGTGGGGCATCGACGTTCGCAATCAGAAGGTGATGGTGCCGCACTGGGTGCGCGGCGTCGAGCGCGGACGCCTCGTCTCGCACAACGATCAGAAGATCGTGCTGACCGCGTTGGGCGGCAGCGTGGCGACGCCCGCGGATGGCGTGACGGCGGAGGTCATCGAAGTCACGTCGTTCGATCAACTGGAGAAGCTCGGACGCGCGGGCATCAAGGGCAAGATCGTTTTCTACAACGGCGCGATGGACATGGAGCTCGTCGAGCGCGGACGCGCGTTCGAGGCGTACAGCAACGCGGTGGTGTTCCGCGGCGTCGGCGCGAGTCGCGCGGCGGAGTACGGCGCGATCGCGGCAGTGGTTCGCTCGGTGGCGACGGCGTCGCTGCGCACTCCGCATACAGGCTCGCTGCGCTACGACGAGAAGCAGCCGAAGATTCCCGCCGCCGCGATGACGACGGAGGACGCGGAGCTGGTGCATCGCCTGATCGCAAAAGGCGAGCGCGTGCGCATGCACATGGTGCTCACGCCGCGCGTGCTGCCGGACGCGGAGTCGGCGAACGTGATCGCGGAGATTCGCGGCAGCGAGCGTCCCGACGAGATCGTTCTCATCGGCGGCCACCTCGACTCCTGGGACCTCGGCACCGGCGCCATCGACGACGGCTCGGGCGCGGCAATGGTGATGGAGACGCTGCGCACGCTGAAGGAGCTGGGCATCCAGCCGAAGCGGACGATCCGCGGCGTGCTGTTCATGAACGAGGAGAACGGACTGCGCGGCGGGCACGCGTACTTTGACGAAGTCGCGAAGAAGGAGACGCTGCGGAAACATGTCGCGGCGCTGGAGACGGATGCGGGCGCGGCGCCGCCGGTCGGTTTCATCACGACGCTGGACGGCAAGGAGCTCGACGCGCTGAAGGCGCGCGCAAAGGTGCTGAGCCGCATCGCGCCGATGTATTTCGAAAGCTCGAAGCACACGGGCGCGGACACGTCGCCGCTGACGGATGCCGGCGTGCCGGGATTCGGCCTGGTGCCCGATCCGCGGCACTACTTCGACTTCCACCACACACCCGCGGATACGCTGGACAAGGTGGATCCGAAAGCGCTCGCGCAGGACACGGCGGCGCTCGCGGCGCTCGCGTATTTGATTTCAGAAAACGGGTTGTAGCGCTACA
>DATELS010000637.1:0-13421 GCA_035276365.1 Thermoanaerobaculia bacterium | reverse complement strand
GTGAGATGTTCTGATCGCCCGCGACGAACATCGCATCCGCCTCGTCCGCGTGTGCGGCGGAGAGGGCGGCGTCGAGGATCGCGAGCTCGCCGTTCACCCCATCTCCACATTCCTGAACCGCGCCGCGGGCGCGCCGTGCGCGACGCGCATCGTCTGCATCGGATCGCCCTTGCCGCAGTTCGGCAGTCCCCACACTTGCCACGACGCGCGGTCGGCGATCGCGTCGCACGAGCGCCAGAAGTCGGGCGTGTTGCCCGTGTACAGCGGGTTGCGCAGCATGCGGCCGAGGCGGCCGTTCTCGATCTCCCACGCCACTTCGCAGCCGAACTGGAAGTTGAGGCGCAGGTCGTCGATCGACCACGACTTGTTCGTCTCGACGAGAATGCCGCGCTTCGTGTCCGCGATGATCTCCGCGAGCGGCGTGTCGCCCGGCTCGAGATTGATGTTCGTCATGCGGATGATCGGGATGCGCGCCGCAGTCTCCGCGCGCACCGTGCCGTTCGACGCGCGTCCGAGGAACGGGGCGGTGTCGCGGCCGGTGAGGTAGTCGGTGAAGATGCCGTCGCGCACGAGGTGGAAGCGCTGCGCGGGCACGCCGTCGTCGTCGAATGCGAACGAGCCGATCGAGCCGGGGATCGTCGCGTCGGCGACGATGTTCACGATCGGCGATCCGTAGCGAAACGTGCCGAGCATCGGCGGCTGGAGGAACGAGCCGCCGGCGAGCGAGATCTCGAGACCCATCGCGCGATCGAGCTCCGTTGGATGTCCGCACGACTCGTGGACCTGCAACGCGAGCTGCGCGGAGCCGACGATGAGATCGAAGCGTCCCGCGGGAGCCTTCGGCGCGGACAACAGCGCGAGCGCCTCGTCGCGCACTTCGAGCGCTTTCTTCTCCATCTCCAGCCGCTCGATGAACTCCCACCCCTCGGCCTGAAAATCGCCGCCGAACGGATTCGGATACGTGCGGCGCTGGAACTCGCCTGCATCGATCGCCACCGCCTCGATGCCGCCGCCCATCTGCGTCGTCGTCTGATCGATGAAACTGCCGACGCTCGACGCGAACAGCTTCTCCTGCCGATAGCAGGAGATCTCGCCCGCGACCTGGTGAATGCGCGGATCGCCGCGCATCGGCTCGGTCGCGTGCATGAGGTGCTCGATCTTCTTGTCGATCGGCACCGACCATGGATCGATGCGGTACTCCGATTCCCACTTCGCCACGTGCGGTTCGACGTCGCTCAGCGCGATGGTCTGCGTCGACGCGATGTTGCTCGCCGCCGCGACCTCGAGCGCACGCTTCGCGGTGCGCAGGAGCGAGGCCTCGCTGACGTCGCTCGTCGCCGCGAATCCCCAGCCGTTGCCGACGAGCACGCGCACGCCGGCCGCGCGATCGATCGTCGAGGACAGATCATCGACCTCGCCGTTGCGCACTTTCACGTGCTGCTGGCTCGTGGCCGTGTAGCGGATGTCGGCGTAGCGAAGCGAGGGTCCGCCGAGGGAGGCGAGGACGTCTTCGAGTTGCGCGCGCGACGGAGTCATGCAGCGCGCGGATTATATGTGCGCGCAAATGGCTCGTCGTTTGCTTTTGCTCGGCGCGCATGAAGCGACAGGTGAAGAAGTTCATCAACTACGCCGGCCGGATGGTGCAGTCCGAGTCGCTGTCGTTGCAAAGCGCAATCAACAAAGAGCTGCAAATCCTCCTGTCGATGCAGTACCGCTCGTCGGATCAGCGACCCTCGCTGCGCGACGCCGGCTTCAATCTCTATTCGGCGACGGATGAGGACGGAATCCTGCTCTACATCTTCTCGCTGATCGGAATGCGCACGCGGCTCTGTGTCGATATCGGCGCGGCGAACATTCAGGGCAGCAACACGCCGAACCTCATCCTCAATCACGGTTTCACCGGTCTGCTGCTCGATGGCAGCGAGACGGGGATGCAGAACGTGCGCGAGTTTTACGCGGGGCATCCCGCGACCGCGCACATGCCGCCGAACGCGGTCACGGCGCTCGTGACGCGTGAGAACATCAACGACGTGATCCGCTCCAATGGCGTCTCTGGTGAGATCGACCTCCTCGGCATCGACATCGACGGCAACGACTATTGGATCTGGGAGGCGATCACGTGCGTCGATCCCGCGGTCGTCCTCATCGAGTACCAGGACATCCTCGGCCCCGACCGCTCGTGGACGATTCCGTACAAGCCGGACTTCAACGGCGACGACTACGAGGTGAATCGCGAGCAGCACAACTACAACGGTGCGTCGCTCCGCGCGCTCACGCGCCTCGGCAAGCGCAAGGGCTACCGGCTCGTCGGCACGCACCGCTATGGCTGGAACGCGTTCTTCGTGAAGAATGGACGCGGTGACGAAGTGTTGCCCGAGGTGAGCGTCGAGTCGTGTTTCGACAGCGCGTGGAACAAGTACGGAATGGAGCACCGCTTCCCGCTCGTCGCGAACATGGAGTGGGTCGAGATCGAGTGACTCGCAAGCTGCGGCTCGTACTTCTCTTCGTCGTTGCGCTGCCCCTCGCGGCGCAATGGCGGAAGGTCGGGCAGGGCGTCTGGTACGACCATCGCGCCGGCGACGGATTGGACATCCACATTGCGAAGGTCGACCTCAGCGACTTCGCGGTGCGCGTGATCGCGTCGAACGAGTCCGAGCACGGCATGACGGTGAGCGAGTTCGCGCGCAAGCATCGCGCGACGATCGCGATCAACGCGGATTACTTCGACGAGGCGCTGCATCCGGTCGGCATGGCCATGGGCACATGCGGCGTGTGGTGGAAGGGCGATCCGGATCTGAAGCGCAAGCAGGGGCTGGTGGGACTCGGGCGTCGTCGCGCAGAGATTCAGGAGCGGACGATGACGCCGAAGCGCTGGATGTTCGGCGCGGTGTCGGGATGGCCGCTGCTCGTGCGCGACTGCCAGGCGATCAACGATTTGCCCGGCAGCGATACGTTCACGCGCGCTCCGCATCCGCGCACGGCGGTCGGCTTGTCGAAGGATCGGCGGACGATGTACATCGTCGTCGCGGACGGGCGCAGCGAGTCGGTCGGCGGTCTCACGCTTCCCGACCTCGCCCGCTTCATGCAAGACCTCGGCGCCTGTTCGGCGATCAATCTGGACGGCGGAGGATCATCGGCGATGTGGCTCAACAACAGGATCGTGAACCGTCCGAGCGACGGCACGGAGCGGAAGGTCGGAAACCATCTCGCGGTCATCGAGACGCGCGACTTTCCGAAGTGCCGGGAGAAGAAGAAATGAGAATTCTCGTCACGGGCGGCGCCGGCTTCATCGCCTCGCATGTGGTCGACGCGTACGTCGAGCGCGGACATGACGTCACGGTGATCGACGACATGAGCAGCGGACGTCCGGAGAATGTGAATCCGAAGGCGGAGCTGATCGTCGCCGATCTGCGCGATCCGCAGACGATGGAGAAGCTGCGCGGACGCGGCTTCGAGCTCCTCAATCATCACGCGGCGCAGATCGACGTGCGCGTGTCGGTCGCGGATCCCGCGGCGGACGCGGAGCTGAATGTCGTCGCGGCGCTGCGTCTGTTTCAAACGCTGATCGATGATGGCGTGAAGAAGATCGTGTTCGCATCGAGCGGCGGCGCGGCGTATGGCGAGCCGCAGTACGCGCCGCAGGACGAGCAGCATCCGGTCGCGCCGATCTCGCCGTACGGCTGCGCGAAGCTGGCGATCGATCAGTATCTGTACTACTACCGCACGGTGCACAAGGTGCCGGCGGTGTCGCTGCGCTACGGCAATGTGTACGGTCCGCGCCAGCGCAAGGACGGCGAGGCGGGCGTGGTGGCGATCTTCGCCGGCGCGCTGCTCGATGGCCAGCAGGCGCGCATCAACGGCACGGGCGAGCAGACGCGCGACTACGTGTTCGTCGAGGATGTGATGCGCGCGAACATGGCCGCGTCGGAGCTGGACGTGCAAGGCATCTTCAACGTGGGCACGGGCGTCGAGACGTCGGTGAATGAGCTCTACGACGCGATCTGCGAGGCGATCGGCACGGACGCGGAAGCCGAGCACGGCCCCGCGAAAACCGGCGAGCAAATGCGCAGCGTGCTCGATGGCCGCAAACTGCGCGCGCTCGGCAAACTCCCGGAGCCGGTGGGACTGCGGGAGGGCGTGCGGCGGACGGTGGAGTGGCTACGGAGAGCCTCTGCGTAGCGACGGCCGCCTCGGCCGTCGGCGCGACGATGATAGCGGTGCAATAAACTGGCGATCGTGCCGACGCTTCTGCGCGAAGGACCTTACCGGTTTTACTTCTTCAGCGGAGATATTGGCGAGCCGCGTCATGTACACGTCGACGGCGGCGGTTCCACGGCCAAGTTCTGGCTCGTACCCGTGTCGCTTCACTACAACATCGGCTTTTCGGCACGCGAGCTGCGGGCGATCGAGCGAACCGTGCTTCAATATCGAAAGACATTCGTGGAGGCGTGGGATGCCTACTTCGGAACCTAGAGCGGGCGAGCGCATCAAAGCCGTTCGGATCGATGAGGACATCCTCACGGTCGATCTCGCCGATGGCCGTACCGTTAGCACGCCCCTCGCTTGGTATCCGCGCCTCCTGCATGCGACGCCTGAGCAGCGGAGCAACTTCGTCATTTCAGCGGCTGGCTTCGGGATTCATTGGCCGGACGTCGACGAAGATCTCAGCGTGCACGGGATGCTCGCGGGTGCGGCTGCGCCGGGCGTCAAGGTCGCGGCGGTGTAACGGACTGGCTACGGAGTCTGTGAAGACGGCGCGAACGCCGCTTCCGGTAGATTGCGCGTCGCAGCTTCGGCGATCGCCAAAGTGCCCGGCGACAGGATCGAGATGGTGATCTTCCGCTGATCCGTGGTCTCGAACGTCATGTTGTCGCGATCCACCGCGGCTGTCCGGACGTCGCGCGAGGCGAGGGACTCCGGCTTACGTGCAAGCCCCCGCACCGTGAATCCGTCATCCGCCAGAACGACCTCGTACTTCGCGTAATACGCGTAACACCACAGACCGGCGATCGCGAGAACCACGTCCCCGCCGACCACCACGCCATCGATCTTCTCGTGGTTCGCGATCATGAGAAGAGGAAACGCGATCGCGAGAACGATGAATATCCCGCCACTCGCGCGCCAGACGGCGCTATATCGAAAAGTCTGCATCGCGTGAACGCGATTAGTGTAGCTCGGCCTGCCGCGACTGCCACGCCGCCGTCCGCTCACCGTGCAGCATCGAGAGGATCCCTGCGAACGCGGCCGCATTCACGAACGTGAAGTAGTACGGGACCGTGAACACGCGCGAGCGGCCGAGGCGGTGGTTGCGGAGCAACGCGCCGAGGATGGCGAGCGTGTAGAACGCGAGCTGGGCGTAGAACGGCACGCGCCATTCGAGAAACGCGCTCGAGATCAGCAGCGGGATGAGGAAGAACGGGACGAAGTGGCGGATGAGTTTGTGCGACAGCAGCTCCACGGAATAGAAGCCCGACGTGAACAGGGCGGAGCCGAGGTTGAGGAGAGCGCGGACGGAGTGATTGGTCACGCGCATCTTGCGACGGAACTCGCCGGCCGCCTCCACCGTCGCGTGCTCCCACGCCGTCGCCTTCGGCTCGAACAGCAGGCGATAGCCCTGCAGCGGCACGCGCGCGGAGATCGCGATGTCGTCCGCCTGCGCGGGATCCGTGATCGGCACGTAGAGATGGCGGCGGATCGCGTACAGCAGCCCGTCCGCGGCGAACACGCTGCCGATGCGGCTCTCGCGCACCTTCTGCCACTTGTCCCACCGCGCGTACAGGCCTTCGCCTTCGCCTGTCGCGTCGCCGCCGCGCTCCATGCCGCTCTTGCGCGCGCCGCACACGCCGCCGACTTCGCGATCGTTGAACTTGCGCGCGAGCTCGCGCAGCGTGTGCTCGTCGAGGAGAAAGTCGGCGTCGGTGAAGACGAGGATGTCGCCCGTCGCGCGGCGCGCGCCTTCGTTGAGTGCCTCCATCTTTCCGGGACGCTCGAGCGCGATCAGCTCCACGCGGCGATCGCCCCAATGCCGGACGATCTCGTTCGTCGCATCCGTCGATCCGTTGGAGACGACGAGCACCTCGATGCGATCCTCGGGATAGTCGAGCGACAGCGTGTTCGCCAGCTTCGCCGCGATGTTCCGCTCCTCGTTGTAGGCGGGGATGATGAACGTCGCGCGCGGAAAGACCTCGCCCTCGAGCACCGGCCGCGCGTGCACGCGCGACAGCACCCAGAGCAGCGCCGGATAGCCGAAGTAGATGTAGACGCAGACGGCGAGCGAAATGGCGAAGACGATCGTCATGCGAAGGCCTCCAACTTTTCGTTGAGCTCGCGCACGCAGGTCGACAGCGTGAACTCCGCGCGGACTTTCTCGCGTCCGCGCTCGCCCATGCTGCGCGCGCGATCGTGATCTTCCAGCAATTCGCGAATCGCATTCGCCAGCGCCCGCGCATCCTCGGGCGGCACGAGCACGCCGCTCACGCCGTTCTCGACGAGCTCCGGGATGCCGGAGATCGCCGTGCTGACAACGGCGCGGCCGCTGGCCATCGCCTCCATCAGCGCGACCGGAATGCCTTCCATCTGCCCGTCCGCCGCCACGATGCTCGGCAACACGAACAGCGCCGCCTCGGACATCATCCGCGTCACTTCCTCCTGCGGCTTCGGTCCCGCGAGGCGCACGATGTCCTCTACGCCGCGACGGCGAATGAACTCCGCGAGCTCGTCGTGCATCGGTCCGTGTCCAACGAGATCGCACTCGACGCGCAGTCCTTCGTCGCGCAGGAGCGCGCACGCCTCGATGAGGTACGGCAGTCCCTTGTACGGACGATGCGCGGCGACGCACAGCAGCTTGCGATTCCAGCGCGGCGGCGCGGCGGCGTACTGCTCGGTCTCGATGCCGACGTGAATGACGACGATCTTTCCCGTGGCTTCTTTCGGATAGAGCTTCTCGAGAAAGCGCTTGTTGTAGTCGGAGATCGAGCGGACGAACTTCGTCTCGCGCAGTTTCCAGCGCAGTAGCGCGCGGTTGACCTGGATGTCGTGCGCGTGCACGGTGAAGCTGAAGGTGACGCTGGAGAAGCTCGCGATGATGAGCGCCATCGTCGAGGGATGCGTCGCGTAATGCGCGTGGATGTGGCGCACGCCCTCGCGCTCCAACTCCTCGGCGATGAGCACGGACTTGGGAAAAACCGCGAGCGTGCGCAGGAGCACGGTCGGACTGGTGAGCGTGCCGGCGATGAGTCGCGCGAGCAGCGAGACGTACTTCAGCGGCGACCGCAGGAACGCGCGCACGTTCGCGCGCACGATCGGACCATTGACGAACGGCGTGTACAGCGCGCGATCGGTCCACGGCTTCGCCGCGTCGTGAATGACCGGCGGCGACTCCTTGAGCATCGGCACGAGCCGCACCGGCTGCGCCTGCCGCTCCATCTCGATCATCTCGCGGAGGATGAACGTCTCCGTGACGGACGGGAACCGCGACATCAGCACGGCGACGGCGCGCTGGCGTCGCGGCGCTGCCGCGGGCGGCGGAACAGAATCGAGCTCGGCTGCGGTCATTGTGAAGCTACCGTCACGGCCCCATAGCAAACGCTCCGCCATCGCGCATGTCAGACAACGACGCGGCAACGAAGTTGCACTGGAGCGCTCCGAAGCAAGTACGACCGTAGTTGCAGTCAAACCCTCAAGATCCGGAGCCGATCCACAATGCACCGCACGCGTTTCCAGACACTCCTCGGAGTTCTGATGGCGCTTCTCGCGCTGACCGCACAGGCCGACAAGCGGCGCAGCGTTCGCAGTCCCGAGCCCGTTTTCAACGCCAATTACACCGAGGGCGGGTACGCGGACCGGACGAGCGTCGCGCAGGGCGAGCAGATCAGTTTTCACATCGCTACGAGCGTGAGCCCGTTCAACGCCACGATCGTGAATCTCGCCGACAACAAGACCGTGGTCCGCGACCTCCTCGGGCTCACGTCGACGGCGCAGAATTGTTCCGGCCGCTATACGTCGGGCTGCGGCTGGGGCCGTACAGCGACGATCTCGATTCCCGGCAGTTGGCCGAGCGGCTATTACGCGGTCACGTTTCCCACGTCCTTCGGACCGCGCAAGATCATCTTCGTCGTGCGCGAGAACATACCCGGCAGTACGTCGCCGATCGTCGTCATCTCGCCGACAAATACCTATCAGGCCTATAACGATTTCGGCGGGCGCAGTCTCTATCCGACGGCCGATCCGAACCGCGGCTCCCGCCTCTCCTTCGAGCGTCCCTATGTTCAGGATCTAGGCATCGGACGATTCGACATCTATGAGCGAAAATTCGTCGACTGGATGCGCGAAGAGCGCCGCACGTTCGAGGTCATTACGGATCAGGATCTCGAGAATCCGAACCTATTGAGCCATTACAAGCTGGCCCTCATTGTGGGCCATTCCGAATACTGGACCTCCGCGGCGCGCGAGAACCTCGAGAATTTCAGCCGGAGCGGTGGACACATCGCCATCTTCGGCGGCAATACGATGTGGTGGCAGGTCCGCTATGAGGACAATGGCCATACGCTCGTCGGCTACAAGGACGCGGTGTACGACCCGATGCGCGCCGCGAACGAACAGCTCGTGACGACGCATTTCTGGAACGCGCCCATCAATGACCCGGAGAATACGATCACGGGTCTTTCGTCGCGGCTCGGCGGCTATGCAAATCGCGTCAATATCCCGGACGTCTATGAATTGCTGCCGCTGGAGCAGCGCATTGGATACACAGTGACGGAGCCGCAGCATTGGGTGTTCTCCGGCACGGGAGTGAGTCGCGGCACGGAATTCGGCCGCGAAATCGCCGGACTGGAAGTGGACGGGACGATCTATAACTGCGCGGCCGGAACGGGCGTGTTGTTCCCGGACGGCTCCGACGCGACGCCGCTCAATACGCACATTCTCGCGGTGACACCGTCGTCCGACGGCCATGGAACGATCGCCATTTACACGAATTCCGCGGGCGGCGTGGTCTTCAATGCAGGCACGCAGAACTGGGTTTATGGCCTCGCCTCGGATCCCATTGTGCAGATTGCGACGCGCAATCTCCTCGACCGGCTTTCGCTCGGAGTGCGCGAGGTCTATGACGGCGTGAACCGTCCGATTCTCGCGGAGGAGTTGTTCAATTGCCCGCAGAATTCGCAAATGCTGCTGCCCGGCTGGCGCAGCACGATCGCGCGCGGCGACGTCACCTCGGCCTGCGCCTATGAAGGTCCTGCCGGATTGCAGCTCAGCGGCGCGGCGCCCATCGCGATCTCGCGCAATTTCACGCCGGCGGGAACGCCGCGCGATCAGGCGGAAGTGCGCTTCTATGCGCGGATGGACGACTTCCAGAAGCGCGCACGATTCCCGTCCGGACTGGTGACGCTGCGCTACCGCGAGGGCGACAACGTGACCAACCTCGCGTCGGTCGAATTCGACGTCGACGGCTCGACGCGCCGAACGCGAATTTCGCGCCGGAATGCGGCGGGAACGTTTTTCGCCAGCGACTGGATTTCTCTCCCGAACGGCTGGCATCTCATCGAACTGAGCTGGCGTTCCGCGGGCACGATTACGCTACAAGTCGACGGCGGAACGTCTGTGTCACTTCAGAATCCCGATACGCAGGTCGTGAGCGACATCGTCATCGAATACCCGCAGGCCGATTTCGCGGACAGCGGGATGGCGTGCATCGACGCGCTGGCCGTCGGAATCGAGAAATTGGGGAGCGTGCCGCCCGTCAAACCGTAAAGCTCAGTGGAGCTTGACGGCCAGGCTCAGGATGACCAGGTCGTCCTGAAAGCTGCGGCCGGCGCGCGACGACGTGACGTCCTCGTTTGCGTAATAGAGGATTCCTGTAAATCGCGGATTGATGCGCAATGAGCTGACGAGGCTCCATTGTGGGCGTTTGTCATTGCGTCCGAAATTGCGATTCGCGATGTCGCTCGTGCTGTAGTCACGCTTGCGGTCGCGGTACTGCAGGCTCAAATACAGGCGAGGCACGGGGATGTACGCGACCTGCACGTACCACGCGTCCTCGTCATAGCTCTCGACGTCGTCGTCGCTCTTGCGCTTGCCCGTCGTGAAGCCGACGGTCGGGCTGAATTTCCAGCCGAAGCCGCGATAGCGGACGCTCGCGCCGCCTCCCGTGTAGTCATTGTCCTGTCCCGTCGACGACACATTGAAGCGCTGCATCTCGTGCGTGGCCTCGACGCCGGGTTCCCAGTCGCCGATGCGTCGCGAGTACTGGCCGGCGAGCGTCGTAATGGCCGCCGTGGAGACGGTGTCGCCGACGTCGAACGTCGCTCGGTTCGTCGCGTGATCGACATAGACGTTGAAGTCGTTCACCTCGGTGTCCATCGACATTCCGGCGCGGACGCCGACGCTGTCATCGCGATCCGTGTCGTAATGGAGAAAGTTCACGTGACCGTAGACGTCGAACGGCACGGCCTTCGGGTGATACGCACCGCGCACTTCCGCGCCGTAGGCGTTGACGTCCTCTTCGAAGCGCGCATCTGACGCCTGCGTGAAGTTCCCGAATCTCCAGAACTGAATCCGCGTCTCGGCGCGCCACGCGCCGGCCGTGCTCTGCCCGATCGGCTGTGCGGAGAGCGGCATGCGGACGACCGCCAGCCATGCGGCGGCGAACAGGATGCGTTGCGTTTTCACGGCGAAGTCTCCTCTGCGCCACCGGCTTCAGCAAAACAGGTTCCATGGATGATCCCGGCGATCGTGCGCCACGAGAAGCGGCCCTGCGCGTCGGCCGCCGCGCGCGCACCGAGTCGCGCCGCGAGGGCGGGATCGGTGAGGAGGCGCAGGATCGCGTCGCCGAGCGCCTGCGCGTTTTCGGGTGGTGTGAGCAACCCGGAAACTTCATGCTCGATGACGTCCTGCATCGCGCCGATCGCGCTCGCGACGATGGGCACGCCGAAGGTCTGCGCGACGTGCAGCGCGCCGCTTTGGTAGATGTCGCGATACGGAAAGACGATCACGCTCGCGAGCTCCATCCATGCCGCAACTTCGGCCGAGTCGATGTACTCCGGCACCCACGTCACGCCCTCGCCCGACTTTGCCTGATGCGCGGCCAGATCGAAGTCGTGAAACGGAAAGCCGGCGAGCACGAGTCGCGCGCCGGTTTTCTCGCGGATGCGCGGGAACGCCTCGAGCAGGACGTCGGTGCCTTTGTAGCGCGAGAGCGTGCCGAAGAAGAGCACGACCGGCTCGTTGCCGATGCCGAGGCGCTTGCGCAGCGCGGCCGCGTCGACGGTCGGCGAGCGCAGGTCGCGGAAGATGTCTTCGTTGCCGTGCACGATGACTCCGACGCGCTTCTCGGGCACGCCGAACGACTGCGTGAACTCGCGCCGGTTGCGCTCGAAGTGCACGAAGACTTTGTCGAAGAGGCGATAGATGCGCCGATAGAAAAACCGCTGCACGCTCGATCGATTGAATCCCTCGGTCGAGAAGGGATGCACGTTGTGGCAGATGTCGGCGAGGAAGTGCGTCTTGCGGCGCAGCAACATCAGCGCGAAGAGATCGGACGGAAAGCGGATGTCGCCGAGGAGGACGAGGTCGGGTTGGAGCTCGGCGATGCGGCGGATGGCGTGCAGCCACTCGCCGTAGTGGCGCATCGCGCGCTGCACGCGCCGCAGCTTGCGAAATGCGACCGCCCACCACGCGGTCGACAGTCGTCCGGACGGCTTGGGATCCCACAGATCGAGAATCGGCTCGACGCGAAACGGATGCGGCAGCGCGGCCAGCTCGTAGTACTTCTCGGTGATCAGCGTGACGTCATGCCCCTCGGCCGCGAGCGCGCGGCAGAGTTGAAACGCGTAGTGGATCATGCCGCCCTTGCCGGCGAATTCGAGGAAGACGATTTTCTTTCTCACGCGCGAAGCGCCTCCTCATACACGCGATCCAACCTCCCGATCCACGCCTCGGTCGAAAACTTCTGCGCCGCATCGCGCGGAATCGCGAGCGGATGTGCAAGCGCGTCGCCGATCGCGCGCGCGAGCGCGTCCGCGTCGCCGGGCGGCACGAGATGACCCGTCACGCCTTCCTCGACGATCTCCGGAATGCCTCCGACGCGCGACGCGACGATCGGCAGTCCCGCGGCGAGCGCCTCGAGGAGCACGGTGGGAAACGCGTCATCGAGACTCGGATGGACGAAGAGGTCGCAGCCGGCGAGGAGCGCGTCGACGTCGCGTCGATGTCCGGCCCACGTCACGCGATCGGCAACGCCGAGGCGTTGCGCGAGCACGGTCCACTCCTCGCGCATCGGACCATCGCCGATGATGAGGAATGTCGCGTTCTCGACGCGGCGCGCGGCGTCGAGCAGCACTTCGATTCCCTTCTTTGGACGCAGCACGGAGACGGTGGCGATACGCGGCGGCCCGCTGCGCGGCACACGGGGACGCGCGAAGCGTTCGAGCTCGATGCCGTTGTGCACCGTGACGGGATGCAGGCCCCCGTACTCACGGCCGAGGGCATCGGAGACGACGACGACGCGCGTCGACCAGCGCCGCAGCACGAAGCGCATCAGCCGGTCGCGCAGCGCGGTCATGATGCGATGGCGTCGCGAGGCTTGCAGCGCGCGCGTGGCCGAGGGAGCGACGTGCAGCGAAGCGATCGACGGCACCTTCGTCTTGCGCGTCAGCAGCGCGCTCCAGATCGCGGCGTACGTGAGGTGCGCGTGCACGAGGTCGATTTTGTTTTCGCGCACGAATGCGACGAGCCGTTTGAATGCGGCGCGATCGCGCAGACTGCGCGCGCCGAGGTTGAGGACGTCGATGCCCATCGCGCGAAGCTCGGGCTCGATCGCGTTGCCGGCGATCGTCGTCAGGCAGCAGACGAACAGCTCGTAGCGCGTGCGGTCGACGCGTCGCGCGAACGGCACGACGAGCGACTCCGCGCCGCCGACGGTGAGCGAGTCGATCAGCCAGAGAAGGCGAATGCGGGACATCACGAAAACACGGACTCGCGCGCGGCGTCGAACTGCGCGAGGAAACGCGGCCACGGCAACGGGCGCAGTCCGGGCAGCGTGTGCGGACCGGCGAGGTATTCGCGAAACGCGGCGCGCAGTCGCGAGGCGGCGACGCCGGTGCGCGTGCAGTACGACACAAAGTACGCGCGCACGGCAGCAGACACGCGGTTCTCTTCGAAGAATGTCTTCGCGAACGCGGACTCCGCGTCGAGCGCGCGATAGCGGCGCCATGGGAAGCCGATGCCGTACGTCAGCGGGTACTGGAAGAGATCGACGAAGCGCGACGAAGACTCGGAGAAGTTTTCCCAGTCGATCACGCCGACGCGACCCGACTTCGGATCGGACAACACGTTGTGCGCCCAGAAGTCGCCATGCGATGCCGTGACGTCGCCGCCGCGATGCGTGGCCGCGTGAAAGTCGCCGAGCCAGCGCGCGGCGTCCG
>DATELS010000636.1:0-2394 GCA_035276365.1 Thermoanaerobaculia bacterium | reverse complement strand
CTCCGCGTTCCTCCTCGAGCGTTTTCCCTTCGCCGTTCCGCACGCGGATTCCGATCTCGCGAAGTTCCGCGCGTCGCTCGAACAGGCGCTGGCGAACGACGTCGCGGAGACGACGCCCGGCGTCTCCGGCGCGACGCGCGCGAAAGAAGCGATCGACGAAGTCATCGCCGCGACGGAAGGCTTCCTGCGACGCGCGTCGCTCCGCGCCTCACTCACCGCGGACGAGAAGCGCGGAATGCTGCGCGGCATGCTGCTCACGCGCGCGACGGACAATCGCCTCAAGCAGTTTTTCACCGGCGGCGACGTGCGCTGGGGCAACGCCTCGTTCCAAGGCAAGGGCTTCCGCTCCCTCGGACAAGAAGCGATTTACGCGGCGGCGATCCGACTTCGCACCGACGATGTGATCTCGCCGATGATCCGCGACCTCGGCGCGGTGCTCGCGAAACACAACGCGCCGGAGACCGTGCGTATGGTGCTGAGCGCGCAGATGGGCAAGGCTGGTCCGCCGATGAACGGCCGCGACCTGCACGTCGGCGACTGGCCTCGCGGGATCCTCCCCGCCATGGCTCCCCTCGGCAGTCCCGCGCTGACGATCGCCGGCATCGCCATGGCGTTTCAACTGCGCCGCGAAGATCGCGTCGCGGTCTCGTTCATCGGCGAAGGCGCCACGTCACTCGGCGAATGGCACGAGGCGATCAACGCGTGCGCCGCGCGCAAGCTCCCGGCGATCTTCTGCATCCAGAACAATCAGACCGCGCTCTCGACGCCGGTGCGCGACAACTCCGCCGTGCGCGTGTTCGCGGACAAAGGTCCGGGCTACGGCATTCCGTCGATCACGATCGACGGCACGGACCCCGAGGAGATCGCGGCGGCGTTCGCGTGGGCGGCGGAGCGGGCACGCGCGGGCGAGGGTACGACGCTGATCGAGCTCGTGGCGATGCGCATGTGCGGCCACGCTCATCACGACGACATGCTCTACCTCGGCAAAGACCCGCAGTCGTCGTGGTCGTATCCGCCGCTGACGGAGGCCGGCTACGCGAACCGCGAGGCGTACGAGTTCTGGTGCCGACGCGATCCGATCGAGACGTACGCGGCAAAGCTGCTCGAGGAAAACGTGATCGCGGCGGACGACGTCGAACGTTGGAAGAGCGAGATCGAACAGCTCGTCGAAGGCGAGGCGCGCAAGGTGATCGATGCGCCGTGGCCCGATGGCGAGACCGCGGGCGATGGCGTGCTCGCGAATGAACCGCGTCGCGCGCACATCGAAGTGCTCGACGATGCGCATCGCTCGCGCGAGCTCGCGATGCCAGAGGTCGAAGCGGGGCCGCCGTTCGACCCGCGTGGCAAGACGTTTCTCGAGGCCGTGATGCTCGGCGTCGGCGACGCGTTGCGCGCGGACGAGCGCGTGTTCGTCTACGGGGAGGACGTCGGCGGCAAGTACGGCAACGCGTTTCTGCTTCTGCGTCCGCTGCTCAAGGATTTCGGCGCGCGCATTCTCAACTCCGTGTTGTCCGAGGCGGCGACGATCGGGGTGTGCACGGGAGCGGCGCTGGCGGGGATGCGGCCGATCGGCGAGATGCAGTTCAACGACTTCGTCGCGACCGGCTTCAACGCGCTCGTCAACAACGCCGCGAAGCTGCGCTATCGCTGGGGCGGCGAAGTGCCGTTCGTGCTGCGCATGCCGTGGGGCGGACTGCGTCACGCCGGCCCGTATCACTCGCAGAACACGGAGGCGTGGTTCTATCGCACGCCGGGCTTGAAGATCGTGGTGCCGTCGACACCGCACGATGCGCGCGCGCTGATGATGTCGGCGGTGCAGGATCCCGATCCCGTCTTGTACTTCGAGCACATCGCGCTGTATCGCGATCCGAAGGTGAAGCAGCTTTTGACGGACGACGCGCCCACGCCGATTCCCCTCGGAAAGGCGGCATTGCGCCGCGACGGCGACGATCTCGCGATCATCTCCTACGGCGCGTACGTGCACGAGGCGATGCGCGTCGCCGAGACGCTCGCGAAGGATGGCTACGAATGCGCGGTGCTCGACCTGCGCTCGCTCGCGCCGCTCGACCGCGACGCCGTCCTCGCGCTCACGCGCCACTGCAACCGCGTGCTGATCGTGCACGAAGACACGCGCACGGGCTCGATCGGCGAGTCGCTCGCCGCGATCATTCAGGAGGAGGCATTCGAGTACCTCGACGCACCCGTACGCATCCTCGGCGCGCTCGACACGCCCGTCCCGTACTCACCGCCGCTGGAGGAGGTGTTCCTCCCGAGCGCGGAACAGATCGAACGGGCGGCGCGGATGCTCTTGGCGTACTAGGCGGAGCGCCGGCGTCCTCGCCGGCTGATACGGCGGCGTCCTCGCCGCCGCCCACGGGAAGCGGGAGCGAGACG